>NZ_LIRL01000396.1 GCF_001419795.1 Streptomyces niveiscabiei | reverse complement strand
CCTCTCGCGGGGCCCTGAGGCGTGTGGGGCGGCGATCTCCGGCGAGGCCGGTTCCTCAGAGGCTCAGCCGGCGCGCGAGGTCCGACACGAACACCCCGCGCGGGTCCAGCTGGGCCCGCAGTTCGCGGAAGGCGTCCGCGCGCGGGTACATCGCCGTGAGGAGGTCGGGCCGCAGGCGGGAGTCCTTGGCCAGGTACACCCGGCCCTCCGCCCCGGCGACCTCCTCGTCCAGCTCGTCCAGGAACGCCGCGAGGCCGGGCAGGGCGGCCGGGATGTCCAGGGCGAGGGTCCAGCCGGGGCGTGGGAAGGAGAGCCAGCCGGGGTCGGACTCGCCGAACCGCTTGAGGACCGCGAGGAAGGACGGGCAGCGGCGCTCGGAGATGCGGTGGACGATCCGGCGCAGGGCTTCCTCCCGGCCGTGTCCGACGACGAACTGGTACTGCACGAAGCCGCCCCGGCCGTAGATCCGGTTCCAGTGCGGGACGCCGTCCAGGGGGTGGAAGAACGCCGGGATGCGCTGGAGTTCACCGGCACGCGCGCGCGGGGCGCGCCGGTACCAGAGCTCGTTGAAGAGGCCGACGGTCGTGCGGGTGAGGAGGCCGCCGGGGACGAAGGAGGGGGCGGCGGGGAGCCGGGACGTACGGAAGGCGAGCGGCTCTCTGCGCGCACGCGCGGGCAGCGCGTCCAGCGGCGCGTGGTCCCCGCGCGTGAGGACCGCCCGCCCGGTCGACGCCCCGCGCGCGAGGAGGTCGATCCAGGCGACGGAGTACCGGTGGTGCCGGTCGCCCTCGGTGAGGCGGGCCATCAGGTCGTCGAGGTCGGCGGCGCGCTCCGTGTCGACGGCCATCAGGGACGTCTCGACGGGGTGCAGGCGCACGCGCGCGGTGAGGATCACGCCGGTCAGGCCCATGCCGCCGGCGGTCGCGTCGAACAGGGGCGTGCCCTGGCGGACCGTACGGATCGTGCCGTCCGCCGTGAGCAGCTCGAACGACGGGACGTGGCGGGCGAAGGAGCCGGACGCGTGGTGGTTCTTGCCGTGGATGTCCGCGCCGATCGCGCCGCCGACGGTGACGTACCGGGTCCCCGGGGTGACCGGCACGAACCAGCCGAGCGGGAGGAGGACCTCCATCAGGCGGTGCAGGGAGATCCCCGCGTCGCACAGGACGATCCCCTCGGAGGCGTCGATCGCGTGGACCCGGTCGAGGCCGGTCATGTCCAGGACGGCGCCGCCGGCGTTCTGCGCCGCGTCGCCGTACGCCCTTCCCAGGCCCCGGGGGATACCGCCCCGGCTCCCCACCCCCCGGACGGCCTCCACGGCCTCCTCGTACGTCCCTGGGCGGATCAGACGGGCCGTGGAGGGGGCGGTGCGGCCCCATCCGGTGACGGAAACGGTCTCGGCAGGCATGTCGGTGACCGTAGCGCCCCTATTTGTCCGGAAACCTCGTCAACATCAAATCCCCTCCCCGAAATGGGTGATAAATGGGATTTCGCCCAATATTGTCGGTCCTGCGGCCGTTCGGGCGTGAACAGTGGGCTGATATGGACGAGAACTACGACCGGCGCCTCCTCACCGCGCTCCACGCGCGCGGCGCCGATCCCCGGGTCGCGAACGCCGCGCGCGCCCTGTCGTGGGCCGGCGAGCACGGGGCGGTGTGGATCGCCGCGGGCCTCGCCGGCGCCGCCCTCGACACAGGCCGGCGCGACGCCTGGCTGCGGGCGACGGCCCTGTGCGCGGGCGCGCACGCGCTGAGCATCGGCGCGAAACGCGTCGTACGGCGCCCCCGGCCCTCCCACGTGCGCGCGCTGGTCCGCACCGCCGGGCGCCACTCCTTCCCCAGCTCCCACGCGACGTCCGCCGCGGCTGCCGCGTACGCGTACGGGGCGCTCGGCGCGTACGCCGTCGCCCCCGCCGCCGTCGCGATGTGCGTGTCCCGGCTGGTCGTCGGCGTGCACTATCCGTCGGACGTCGCTGCGGGGGCGGTGCTCGGCGTCGTCACCGCGCGCGTGGGGGCACGGTGGATGCGGGGCGTCCCCGGATGACGCAGACGGCGCCCGAACTCCATGAGCAGCGCAGACGGCAGGTGCCTTCGGTCGCTCCGCCGCGCGGGGGCCTCCTCACCGGCCTGCTGCGCACCGCCCGGCCCAAACAGTGGGTCAAGAACGTCCTCGTCGTCGCCGCGCCGGCCGCCGCCGGGCGCCTCCTGTCCTGGCACGCGGTCACTCAACTCGCCCTCGTCTTCGCCCTGTTCACCGTCTGCGCGGCGGCCGTCTACCTCGTCAACGACGCGCGCGACGCCGACGCGGACCGGGCCCACCCCACCAAACGCCTCCGGCCCGTCGCCGCCGGGCAGGTCCCCGTACCCCTCGCGTACGCCGTGGGCGGCCTTCTAGCGGCCTCCGGCCCCCTCCTGGCCCTTGGCCTCTCCACCCCCGGCGTCGCGGCCCTCCTGGCGGCGTACGTGGCCATGCAGCTCGCCTACTGCGTCAGCCTCAAGCACGTCCTCGTCGTCGACCTCGTCGTCGTCTCGACCGGGTTCCTCATGCGCGCCACCGCCGGAGGGCTCGCCCTCGGCATCCCGCTGTCCCGGTGGTTCCTCATCACCACCGGGTTCGGGGCGCTGTTCATGGTCGCCGCCAAGCGGTACTCCGAGGCCGTGCAGATGGCCGGGAAAGCGGGCGCCACGCGCGCGCTGCTCACCGAGTACACGACCGGCTACCTGCGCTTCGTGTGGCAGCTCGCCGCCGGGGTCGCCGTCCTCGGCTACTGCCTGTGGGCACTGGAGGGCGGCACGCACGCGAGCGCCGTGCCCTGGCGCCAGCTGTCGATGGCCGCGTTCATCCTGGCGGTGCTGCGATACGCCGTCTTCGCGGACCGGGGGATCGCCGGGGAGCCCGAGGAGGTCGTACTCGGGGACCGCGCGCTCGCGCTGATCGGGGTGGTGTGGGTCGCCATGTACGGGCTGGCGGTGGCCCATTGGTGAAGAACCGCGGTTGCGGGGAACCCGGACGAGGGGTGTCCGGCCCCCGGTGAGGCAGAGTTCGGATCATGGACTGGCTGAAGAGGCTTCCCGTCGTCGGGCCATTCGTCGTGCGGCTGGTGGCCACGCACGCGTGGCGGTCGTACGAGCGGCTCGACAAGGTGAAGTGGACGCGGCTCGCCGCCGCGATGACGTTCGTCAGCTTCGTCTCGCTGTTCCCGCTGCTGACGCTGGCCGCCGCCGTCACGGCCGCCGCGCTCAGCGGCGACCAGCAGAAGCGCCTCGAAGACCGCATCGCCGACCAGGTACCCGGCATCTCCGGACAGCTCGACGTCGCGTCCCTCGTCCAGAACGCCGGCACGGTCGGTCTCATCGCGGGCGCGGTCCTGCTCTTCACCGGCCTCGGCTGGGTCACCCAGATACGGGACTGCCTGCGCGCGGTGTGGGAACTCCCCGACGACGACGGCAACCCCGTCCTCATCAAGGCCAAGGACGCGGGAGTCCTCGTGGGTTTCGGCGGCGCGGTCCTGGTGACCTTCGCCGCGTCCACGGTCGCCACCTGGGCCGTGGGGGCCCTCGCGGACGCGCTGGGCCTGGACGAACACGGCTGGGGCAGCGCCCTCCTGCGCGTGGCCGCGTTCGCGGTGGCGGTCCTGGCGGACTTCCTGCTCCTCCTGTACGTCCTGACCCTCCTCCCCGGCGCCGACCCCCCGCGCCGCCGCCTCCTCCAGGCGGCGCTGATCGGCGCCCTCGGCTTCGAACTCCTCAAGCTCCTCCTGAGCGGCTACCTCCAGGGCGTCGCCACGAAGACGATGTACGGCGCCTTCGGCGTCCCCGTGGCCCTCCTGCTGTGGATCAACCTGACGGCGAAGCTGGTCCTGTACTGCGCGGCGTGGACGGCGACACCGAGCGCGGGCGCGCAGGAGGCGGAGAAGACGGACGGGGCCTGAGGGGGCGGCCCCTCAGGAGGAACCCGGCGTCTCCTCGGCTTCGGCGCCCGCGCGCGAGGCCCTCCGCGAAGGCCACTTGCGGTTGACCAGAAACACACCCCCCGCGAGCAGGACCAGGACCCCGCCCGCGATGGCCATCGCCGTCCCCATGCCGCCGGAGGCGTGCGCGGTCGTCTTCGCGGCGACCGGGGAACCCGACGCGTCTCCCGCGCCTCCCGCCTGGCCCGTCGCCTCGGGGGAGGGCGACCCGTTCGCGGAGCCCTGCTGGGGGGCGGCGTTCTTCGGGGGGACCAGTTCGCCGATGGGGCGGGTCTTGCCGGCCGCCTGGAAACCCCAGTCCAGGAGGGCGGCGGTCTCCTTGTAGACCTCGTTGTGGGCTTCCTTCGAGGGGTTCATCACGGTGACCAGGAGGACCCTGCCCGCCCGTTCCGCCACGCCCGTGAAGGTCGAGCCCGCGTTCGTCGTGTTGCCGTTCTTGACGCCCGCGATGCCCGGGTACTGGGGGAGGTCCCGGTCGCCGCTGAGGAGACGGTTCGTGTTCTGGATCTCGAAGGGGGTGCGGGTCACCTTGCCCGTCTTCGCGTCCTTCTTCGTTTCGCCGGGGAACTTCGCCTTGACCGTCGACGCGTACTCCCGGAAGTCCTTCTTCTGGAGGCCGGAGCGGGCGATGAGGGTGAGGTCGTAGGCGGAGGAGACCTGGCCGGGGGCGTCGTACCCGTCCGGTGAGACGACGCTCGTGTCGAGCGCCTGGAGCTCCTCCGCGTGCGCGTTCATCTCGGCCACCGTCGCGGGGATGCCGCCGTTCATCGCGGACAGGACGCGCACCGCGTCGTTCCCGGAGCGCAGGAACACCCCGAGCCACAGGTCGTGGACGGAGTAGGTCTCGTTCTCCTTTATGCCGACGGTGCTGGAGCCGGCCCCCATGCCCTCCAGCTCGGCCGGCGCCACCTTGTGCTGGGTCGTCTTGGGGAACCGCGGCAGCACCGTGTCCGCGAACAGCATCTTCATCGTGCTGGCCGGCGGCAGCCGCCAGTGCGCGTTGTGCGCCGCGAGGACGTCCCCCGACTCCGCGTCGGCGACGATCCAGGACCGCGCGGTGATGTCCTTGGGCAGCACGGGCGCCCCGCCCGCGAGATCGGCCTGCGTCCCCGGCAGCCCCAGCCGCGCACCCCCGACGGTGGACATGCGCGCGGGCGGCGTCACGGAGGGGGTCGGCGAGGGACTGGGCGCGGCGTGACCGAAGGGCGCGGTGAGCGAGGCGGTCGCGAGCGTGGCGGCGGTGACCGTCAGGGTTCGCCTGACGGCCCGTTTCATGGGTGCGGGCACGACGCCGAACGTACCCGCCGGTCCCGGAGAAGTCCCACCGCGCTCCCCACCCGCCTCCGGGAACCGGACACCCGACGGCGATACTGGGCGCATGAAGCTCACCCGCCCCCTGTCGTGGTTCCTGCTCGCCTTCGGGGTCTGGTCGTGGGTCATCTGGGTCACTTTCGTAAAGAATCTGATCAAAGACGGCAGCGGCCTGGCGTTCGACGACGGACATCCCACGGCCTACTTCTGGGTGCACCTGACGCTCGCGGTGGTGTCCTTCGTATTGGGGACGGCCATCGGGCTCATCGGGTTGCGTTCCCTGCGCGCGCTGCGCGCCACGTCGTAGCGGATCGAGCCGGGCAAGTGGCCTGCGGAGCAAGGGGTTTACGACCGTCATGGTGATCGTCTTCGGCGCGCTCGCGCTGGCCGTCCTGGTGACCGGCAACTGGTACCTGTGGCGCCGGCTGTTCCGCGACACGACGCGGGGCCCCGGCTGGGCGCGCCGCGCGGGCGCCGTCCTCGTCGTGGGCGGCTGGGTCCTCGCGATCACGGCTCTGGCCGCCGAGCGCGCGGGGGCGCCGTTCTGGCTGCAACAGGTCCTGGCCTGGCCGGGCTTCCTGTGGCTGGCGGTGGCGATGTACCTGCTGCTGGCGGTCCTGGCGGGGGAGGCCGTACGCCCGCTGCTGCGGCTGTTCCTGGAGCGGCGGGCGGCGAGACGGCTCACGGATGCCGCCCCCGAGCCCTTGAAGGCCCCTCAGGAGCCCGTACGGACCCTCTCCGAGGTCCCGGCCTCACCGGACGCCCCGAAGGCCCCTGAGGCCGCGCAGGCGACTTCGACCCCCGAGGAAACCACCGGCACCCCCGAAACCGCCGGCGCCCCCGAACCCGCCGCCCGAGACGCCGATGCCCCGGCCGCCGCTGACGCCCCCGC
>NZ_LIRL01000395.1 GCF_001419795.1 Streptomyces niveiscabiei | reverse complement strand
TACGAGGTTCACCCCGGGCGGGGGTTCGGGGGGCGGCGGCTCCAGCGGTTCGTCGGACCGCAGGAGGAGGTCCTCGCCCTGTTCCCAGTCGCCCTTCGGTGTCTGGGGCTCGCCGGAGTCCGTGCGGACCTGTGCCTCGCTCATCCGCCGCTTCAGTTCCTCGTACAGCGTGGAGAGGCGTAACTCCCCGGCGCCGTCGAGGACTTCGATGAGCTGGTCGGTGAAGGGGGTGGCTCTGCTGTGGTCGCCCGGCGGGATACGGCGGTTCTGCTGGACGCTCATCAGGAGCAGGATCTCCTGCTGGCGCCGGGCGTCACCGATCCGGTTGCGGCTGCCGCTCACGTTGCCCGCGTAGCAGCAGTCCAGGATCACCAGGACCCGTTCGGCCCTGCTCCGGGCCAGTTTGACGAGGACGTCCTTGAACTTCGCGGAGCCCAGCTTGGTCTCGCCGTCGCCGGGTTCGATCTGCGCGTTGCGCATCTGGAGGTGGATCTCGTCGCCGGGCTTGGAGGCGACCGCGTGTCCGGCGAAGTAGAACAGCAGCAGCCCCTCGGCGTCCCGGACCGCGTGCTCCAGGTCGTCCCAGAAATCGTCCAGCCGGGGTGAGGAGCTGACCCTCACCGCGTCCTCGCCGCCGAAGACGCCCTTCCACCGCAGGACGTCGTAGAGCCGGTTGCGGTTGTGGACGACGGCTTGCAGCTGACCGGGGACACCGCTCGGGTCGCGGGGCAGCACGCGGTCGTACTCGGAGACGCCGACCACCAGTGCCCGGTTGACCTTCTCGCGCGGGTCGAAGGCGCTCATCGTGGCTAGTCCTGGTCGGGTTCCAGCGGGTCCACCCGGGGATCGGGGGTGTCCTCCCGGTCGACCTGATTGGAGTTGGCCCGCCACGCCTGCACCGAGAGCTGCACGTTCCGCACGATCTCCGTGAGGCTCGCGGTCGCCGCAAGGACCTGGACGACCACCTCCAGCGCACCGCCCATATGCTCCCGGCCCCCATCGGCGCCGGGCTGCTCCACGATCCGCAGCTTCCCCTCACGCACCCGCGCCCCGAGCCACTCCTCGCGCTCCAGCCACGCCTTCAGCGCGTCGGCGTCCCCCGGGTCCCCGTCGAACCGAATCCGCACCCGCGATCCAGGTACCGCTTCCCCCTCAGCCATACCTCTCATCATGGCACCGCTCCCACGCCGGGGGGACCCTTTGGACACAACCCCCGATCCCTCGTGCACCACACCCGGCCGGCTCCTCCACCGGCGTCCGCGCCACGAACCCCGCCGACGGACTTGCAGAGCCCCGGCCCGTGCCCCACGGCGTTCACCTGTCCTCGTCGAGGGCCGCTCGCAGGTGAGGGACGAGATCCTCGGCCGAGACCTCTGCCCAGGCCGTGCCGGGCCGCAGGACCTCGTAGCGGCCTTCGCGCAGATCGTGCACCAGGACCTGACGGCTCGCCCGGTTCAGCGGGTCCACCCGCAGGCGTACGGCGCCGTGCGTGACCGTCGGGAACATGTTCCGCAGCACCTCGTCCGAGTGGAGACGGCGCAGAAGGTCTCCCGGGCCGGAGTCGGAGGACAGGAGGTCGGTCCACTGAGCAGCGGTCGGCTCCCCCCTGTCGAGCGCTCCGGCGAATTCCTCCAGTTCCAGGAACGCGAACTCCTCGGCCAGCACGTCGAGCGGCACACCGTCCCGCCAGGCGGCGATCACGTCGACGAGGAGCCCGAGATCGTCCGTGGCCCCGATCTCCCAGGCGAAGCCGGGAATGTGGACACGCACACGGAAGAGCCGCTCCTCATCGGACGGATCGACCGACACGTACCCCCTCGTCGTCTCGACCGTGACGTCCTCGGTGGCCCAATCCGGCACCCCGACATCGCGCCCCCGCCACCGCGCGGCCTCCCGCACAGCAGCCCCGAGCCCACCGGAAGCAACCACGTCCGGGTACAGATCACCCATGCCCTCCTCCTCGCCTTCCTCAGCAGCCAGAGGGCCGGCCACCTAGAGGCCCAGGACCTGATCAAACTCGAACCAGAGGTCGAGAAGTGGTCAGACACCCTCACGCCGCACGACCACGGGCGGGTCATGTTCTACGCCGACCTCCTCGTCGACTACGACGGGATACTGGACGAGCCCTACAGCCGCCATCTCGGCGGCAAGGTCCGGGAACTCCGGTTCCGCCTCGGGCAGCAGCACTACCGCATCACCTACTGGCTCGCGCCGAACCGCCGCATCGTGTTCCTCACCGTCTTCCCCAAGACGCAACGCCAGGAGACAGCGGAGGTACAACGCGCTCTCCTCGCGCAGAAAACCTGCGAAGCCGAGCACCCACCCGCCCACACCGTCTACGACCGCTTCCCGGAGGACACGCCATGAGCCACGCCCGTTGGGAGATCACCGACGCCGACCGGTCCCGTGAGGGATACCAGGAGGCCCGCCGGGCTACCTGTTCGGGAAGGCCGTCCGGGACCGCCGTACGGCACTGGGGATGACGCAGGCCCGGCTGGCCGAGCGCGCGGGTATGACTCAGGCCGCCGTCTCCCGATTGGAACACGGCGGCGCGACTCCCACGATCCCGCTGCTCGAACGCCTGGCCACGGCCCTGGAATCCACCCTCCACCTGGACATCACGCCGGACAGCGATCTGTCGGTGAGCTTCACGTCTCAGGCCGCCTGACGGCAGGGTCAGGGGGAGGTGGTGTGGGAGATGAAGGTGGACCAGGTGGTGGGGGTGACCTGGAAGGTGGGGCTGGAGGAGGTGAGCTTCGAGTCGCGGATGTGTACGCAGGTGGGGGTGGTGGCGATCTCGATGCAGTCGTCGCCGTTGGGGCCGTCGCTGTAACTGCTCTTGAACCACGCCAGTTCGGAGGTGTCACCGGCGAGGGCCTTGCGGATCATGTTTCTCCCAGCAGTCGTTCAATGTCGACCAGCGTCTCCCGGGGCGGGAGGGCCAGCGATCGGATCGTGCCATATTGCAACTCGATGATGCGGAGTTGCTTCGGGTCCTTGGTGGCCCGGCCGTTGAAGAGGCGGTCGGCACGACCTGCCGCCGATCCGTCCGCGAACTTGAACAGCTCCATCTTGCCGTCCAGCCCCGGGTGAGGGTCGGAGTTGGTCGGCATGACCTGAAGGGTGACGAAGTCCAACCGCCCTACCTCCAGCAGGTGTTCGAGCTGCCGCCTCCAGGCCATTGTGCCCCCAACATGGCGCCGGAGAATCGCCTCTTCGAGCACGAAGTGCATGGAAGGCGCCGGGTCCCGCTCGAAGACGGACTTACGGGCCATCCTCGCCGCCAGCCGCCGCTGCACCTCTTCCGAGGAGTAGGTCGGCTGCCAGGAGCGCAACAACGCCTCCGCGTGCTCCGGCGTCTGCAACAACCCCGGCAGGCTGTTGCAGACGTACACCCCGATCTCGACGGCCACGCCCTCGATCTTCTCCAAGTCCCGCACCTTCTTCGGATACCGCACCTTCTGCACGTTCTCCCGCAGCTCGGCGACCATCCCCCCGGCCTCCAGCACCTCGTCCGCCCGGTCGTAGAAGTCCAACCGCGCCGGAATCCGCTCCCCCCGCTCAATCTTGTAGATCATGTCCTCGCTGTAATTCACCAGCTTCCCGAACTGCACCGCCCGCATCTTCCGCAGCTCGCGCCACTTCTTGATCTGCCGCCCGGCGGTCTCCAGTACCGCCAGCCCCCACTCGTCGTCCGGGTCAGGGGCCCAACCCGGCTCTTCCTCACCCTTGTTGGTCTGCTGCGCACTCTCCGACATGGCCCGCCCTTTCACTGCGTACCGTGACCTCCTCGCGACGCCAGGTACCCAACCAACGGTCTAGACGCCCTAGACACCACTGGACAGCGCCAAGACAGTTACCGTACGCAGTCGCCAAGTAGCCGATAACGCTAGCCACTTCCCGCCACCCTGGGTCACGTGAACAGCGAATCTCCCCAGACCCCAGCCCCCCTCCCCGCCCTCACCTTCTGCGTGCAACTCTCCCCCACGCGCCGGGGTGCACGCCTGGCCCGTCTCCTGGTCACGGAACAACTCCGTTGCTGGGGACTCCCGTTGTACCCGGCGCAACAGGTGATCGCCGAGCTGGCGAACAACGCGGCGACGCACGGCCGCGTCCCCGGCAGGGACTTCCGTGTCGCGATGTACGTCCTCGGCGAGACGCTCCGCCTGGAGGTGACCGACACGCGCGACGACGCCGTACCGAACTGCCAACTCCCGCTGGAGGAGGGCGAGTCGGGGCGAGGGCTCGCTCTCATGGACGCGCTGACGTCGAGGTGGGGCGTGTCGTTCGGCCCCACGCCCCGCAAGACCGTGTGGGCGGAGATCGGGCTGCGCAACGACCGCCTCGCGGGGAACGCCGTACCGGTGAACGGCGTTCCGGCGGGCGGGAGTTCGAGGCGGCGCGAGGTCAACCACCAGTAAGTACTGGGGTGGAAAGTACCTTTCCCAACCCCCTCCGTCCCCCACGGCGCCCGGTGCAAGCTCTCCCCATAGCTTGACACCCCAAAAAGGGCCTGCCCTATGCTCGCGCCCACCACACAAAAAAGTCGGCCCCCGCCGGGACTCGGAATCCCGAACGAGGGCCTGACCACCTAGGAAGCTGATCCTCTTCCCGATGGTTAAAGAAAACACTAACGCGCCCTCGTACGCCCACCTCCCCCTCCCCGCCGATTTCTCCCCCCACGGCGTCACGCACGTCACCGTCCGCCACACCGCCCGCTTCACGGTGATCGGCAACCACCTCGCCCAGCACCCGGACCTGTCGCTGCTCGCGATCGGACTCGGCACGCACATCCAGTCACTCCCCGCCGGCGCTCCCATCAGCATCAAGGCCCTCACGGGTCGCTTCGTCGAGGGCGCCGACCGAATCGCCTCGGGGCTACGGGAGTTGGAGGCGCACGGCTACCTCCGCCGGGAACGCCAGCGGCTGGCCTCGGGGCACGTGGTGACACGGACGGTGTCGTACAACAACCCGGGGGCGTACGGCCCCAAGGACCCCGGCGACGACGACCCCGTACCGCCGACCCCAAAACGACCCCGCGAACCGGAACCGCCGACGGCCCCACCACC
>NZ_LIRL01000394.1 GCF_001419795.1 Streptomyces niveiscabiei | reverse complement strand
CGGCCGTCGGCGCCGACGGCGAGGACCGCGGAACCGGCCTTGAGCTCGCTGAGGTAGTTGGTGCGGTTGTCCTGGCCGAAGACGTAGCTGTGCAGCGCGCCCGCGTTGACGCGGAAGGGGCGGGTCGGCATGTAGGGCAGCGGGTGGGTCTCGCTCACGCACAGGAGGAACCCGTGCGCGTACGAGCCGATGAGCATGCCCTCGTCCTTCTCGAAGTGCGTGCAGGTGTCGATGCAGACCCGGTCGCCGAGCCCGAGGTGCTCGGTCGACTCGACGGTCAGGGTGGTCAGGTCCAGGTCGGGGGTCTTGACCCGCAGCATCTCCACGAGCTGGAAGACGTCGTCGGCGTCGCGGGGCGCGAACAGGACGCCCTCGGAGCCCTTCTCCAGGACGTCGACGACGACCGTGGCCTCCTCCAGGTCGTCGGCCCGGCAGACGAGCCGGCCCGGGGAGCGGTCGGCGGCGGCGATCACGATCTCCAGCGGGATCTTCGTCGGGTCCTTGAACTGGACCACCGTGTACGGCAGGGCGGTCGCCGTCTCGCAGGCCAGGGTCAGCGTCGGGTCGTCGACGACGTCCACGAGTCCGGCGACGTCCTTCTCGCCGGACTGGTGGCGGGCGCGCAGTTCGTTCAGCCGGTCGGTGCCGGTGACGTCCCGCAGCACGATCAGGTCGTCGAGCCCCTCCTGCCGCTGCGGCAGTTCGCCGGCCAGGACGCGTTTGACCGTGGCCGGCAGGGTGGCGAGGGTCTCCCAGGAGCTGTCGACGATGCCGTCCACCCGGGCGTGGACAGCGGCGTCGACGACCGCGTCACGGCGCTCGGCGGGAACGGAACGAAGGTCGATCCAGGCGAATTTCACAGGGCACCTGCCAGTTCGGGAGAGGTCGAGGACGAGCGTGAGGACGACGGCCCGCGGCGGTCCGCGAGCCCGCCGGGGTGGACGATCGCGGTGAGGCTCGCGACCGTCTGCCGGGGCGAGGGGCTGGTGAACACGCGCCGGCCGACGGCGAGTCCCGCGCAGCCGGTCTCCAGCGCGGAGCGGGCGAACGCCTCGATGCCGCCCGAACCGCCGCCGCCGGCGACGACGACGGGGAGCGGTGAGCTCTCCACGACCTCCGCCATCCGCTCCGGCGGGGCGGCGAGCACTGTCTTGACGATGTCGACGCCGAGGTCGGCTGCGACGTTCACGGCGTGCGCCACGAGGTCGGGGCGGTTCGGGTCCGCCACCCTCGGGCCGCGCGGGTACACCATCGCGATCAGCGGCATGCCCCAGCGTTCGCACGCCGCCGCCACCGCCCCGAGGTCGCTCAGCTGCGCGGGCTCGGTGTCGGAGCCGATGTTCACGTGGACGCTCACGGCGTCG
Source organism: Streptomyces niveiscabiei (assembly GCF_001419795.1). Classification (GTDB taxonomy): domain Bacteria; phylum Actinomycetota; class Actinomycetes; order Streptomycetales; family Streptomycetaceae; genus Streptomyces; species Streptomyces niveiscabiei. Next base: position 18,824 of record NZ_LIRL01000394.1, on the reverse strand, counting down.
GCGCCGAGGCGTACGCACTCCTCGACGTCACCGACGAGGACCTTGGCGTCGGCGTCGGGACCGGCGTTGGTGCTGGCGCTCAGGTGCACGACGAGGCCGGTCCGGGTCAGCAGGGCGGGCGGGATCAGCCGGGCCCGGCCCTTGTGCACGACCACGGCGTCCGCGCCGCCCTCGGCGATGTCCGCGACCAGCGCCGGGAACCGTGCCGCGCCGACGATCGGCCCGTCGGAGACGGAGTGATCGAGCGGGACGAACAGGTACCGGCCGTCGTCCGCGCGGGACAATCGCTCCAGGCGTAACGCTTTACCGGTCAGTGGCATCGTCGCCATGACACGCCCCCTTGTTCCGACAGCTCTGTGTCATGGCTGCACTCTCGCAAGAGCCACTGAAGGATGGGGCCAACGCGTCTGCCCAGGTCACAGGGGTGCAGATCCTGTGGGCCGCTCTCAGTCGCTGGTTCGGGACGGAAACGCGGTGACCTGGTCGCCGTGGACCTCCCACCGGCCGCCGTCCGCGTCGGCGCCGCGCAGCCCGTCCAGCACGCCGGGCCCGGCCTGTGCCGTGACGCGGGCGTCGCGCAGCGACCCGAAGGCGTAGGTGCGCGACGGCTCCCAGGTGGTGCTGTGCCGCAGCCGCCGGGCAAGCTGGACGAACCCCGGTCCCGCTGCGGCGATCACCCACGCGTCAGGGGTCTCGGCGGTCATCCGGCGGGCCGCGCGCAGCCAGGAGGCCGCCGTCTCCGGCCAGTCGACCACCGCGAGAACCGCGCCGCCGCGCGCCTCCCATGCCTCGGTGAAGGCGGCGGCCGTCCGTACGGAGGCGGCATCCCTGCTGTGTCCGGTCACCACGGTCCGGTTCCGGGGCCGGGCTGCCGTCAACAGGCCGATGAGCGCGGCCAGTTCGGCCGCCGTGTGCGGGGAGGGCGGCGGCAGCGCGCCGTGCCTGTCCCGCTCGGCGGGGCGGAGGAGCGGCGAGGGGTCACGTCGATGCATCAGGGGCGCCTTCCGTCGGGTCCGGTGGGGCGGTCACCGTCCGGTGGGCCTTCCAGCGCCGGTGCGCCTCGGGCAGGCACACCGCGCAGGGCCGGTATCCGGCGGCGACGGCGGTGGGCTCGTCGGGGAAGAACACCCGCTGCCGGACGTAGCCGCCCCGGGCCAGGGCCCGCGCGGCGGAGGGACAGTCCAGGCGGCCGTACAGCCGTCCGCCCCGGTGGCCGCCCAAGGTGCCCGGCAGCGGGCTGAGGTACGGCCTGCCGTCGGGCCCGAGCAGGGTGTACTCGCGCCGGGGCTCGGCTGTCATGACGCGTCGTGGAAGACCAGGCCCAGTGCGTGCCGCCGGCCGGAGTGGACGGTGGAGACGCCGTGCCGTACGGCTCCGGCGGACCAGCCGCGCCGGGAGCGGACCGGGCGGTCGCGGGTGGTGAAGACGAGGCCATGCCCTTGGCGCAGGGCGACGGTGGTGCCGCGTGACTGGGCCCTGGGCCGCTGTTCGACGAGCAGGAACTCTCCGCCGGTGTAGTCGGTGCCGTACTCGTCGAGGCCGATCACGACCTGGAGGGGGAAGACGAGGTCGCCGAAGAGGTCGCGGTGCAGGGCGTTCCAGTCGTCCTTCTCGTAGCGGAGCAGGATCTGCGCGGAGCGGTCCTGTCCCGCCTCGTGGCACCTCGCCAGCCACTCCCCCAGCTCGTCCGGCCAGGGCGCCGGCCGGCCGAGCCGCGCGGCCCAGTCCCGGGCGACGGGCAGCAGCCTCGGGTAGAGGGCCGCGCGCAGTTCGGCGATCACCGGGGGCAGCTCATGGGTGAAATACCGGTACGTCCCGGAGCCGAAGCGGTGTCGGGCCATGTCGACGGTGCTGCGGAACAGCTCGGTCCGCTCGTACAGGCCGGCGATCGCCCGGCACTGCTCCGGGTCGAGCAGGCGCGGGGTCAGCGCACAGCCGTGTGCGTCCAGGGCCGCGGCGAGTTCGGTCCAGTCGGCGGGGGCGGTGTCGGTGCTCATACCCTTTCAACACCGCCGCGCGGCGTCCGGTTTCACTCCTCCAGGAGGGGCGCCGGCGGGCGGGCGCACGGAGGGCTTGCGGAAACTCCGCCGCCGCACCGGGGGATCGCCGGAATTCCGCCGGTTCCGGTACGGCTCGGCTGCCGTGGGGTCAGAACATGGTGTTGTCGTTGGCGCTCTTCTCGGGCACTTCCTGGATCACGTCCCAGTGCTCGACGATCTTCCCGTCGGCGACACGCCAGAAGTCGGCGACGGCCATGCCGCGGTCGCCGGGCTTGAGGTGCAGATTGCTGTGGGTGACCACCAGGTCCCCTTCGGCGATCGCGCGCTTGATGTCCAGGCGCAGTTCGGGGAACTGCCCGCGCAGCCAGTGGACGTAGCCGGCGAAGGCCTGCGGGCCGTCCTGCGCCTCGGGGTTGTGCTGGGTGTAGCTCTCACCGAGGTGCGCGGCGGCGGCCTCGGGCTGGTAGTCGTTGAAGGCCTGCTCGTAGAACGCGATCACCAGCGCCTTGTTGTCCGCAGCGGACATGTGTGCCTCTTTCCGTCAGGACGGTTCCCGGTGCCAGTGGATCAGCTCCCCCAGCCGGCCGCAGCCCGGGAGGAGCCGTCAGGGCGGACGGGGCGGCTCGCACGGCGGAACGGCGCCTCCCGGGGCCCTTGTCCGGGGTCCCGGGAGGCGCCGTACGCCGTGTGGTCAGGGTGCGTCGATGAGGGTGCGGCCGTCGGCGGGGGCGAGCGCGGTGGCGTAGGCGGACTGAACGCGGGACCGTTCCCGCGCGTCGGGGACGGCGTTGGTGCAGGACGTTCCCGCGCTCGATCCCGACATCAGCTGGGAGCAGGGGCCGGGTTTGGTGTCGGGCAGGCCGAGGCTGTGCCCGAGTTCGTGGGCGGCGATCCGGGTCTTGTCGTAGCCGTCGTCCACGGCCTGGCTGCCGAGTTCGACGCGGACCTGGCGGCCCGGGCGGACGGGGCCGAGGGTGGCCTGCGGCCAGCCGGTGGTGGCGACGATCACGATCTCGGCCCGGGTGCCGGGTGCCGCTTCCACCAGTCGGACGTTGCTCACGTTCGCGTTCCACGAGGCGACTCCGGCCGCGATCGCGGCTTCCCAGCCTCCGGCGCGGCTGTCGTCGTACCGGAGGGTCACGGCTGCCGCCCGAGTGGTCGGTGTTGCGCTCGCGGTCGCGGCGCTCGCCATGGCGAGGGTGAGCGCGGCGGCGCAGGTGCCCGCCTTGAGCCAGGTGCTGAGGGGCATTGCTGCTCCTTCGTCTGTGGGGGTTCCGGCCCCGGCGGGGCCGGGCGCACGAAGGAACGGCCGGTGGCCCGGTGGGGCCTGACGAGCCGTCGGCCGCCCTTCGGGGCCTTGCGATGGTATGCCCCGACACCCCATCAGGTCATGCACATGCCACGATTGTTCTCCGTCACAGATCCCTTCCGGCAGGCTCAGGGCGCCTGCGTCGAGATCTCGAACGGCCTGGCCTGCGGGGCCGATTCGGTGCCGTCGGCGGCCACGGCCGTGACGACGTAGTAGTAGTACGCCCGGGGCAGGCCGAGGTCCGTGTAGGTCGGCTGTGTCACGCCCGAGGCGATGCGGCGCGCAGGGGTGAAGACGTCCGAGGCGGACGTGGACCGGTAGACGTTGTACGAGGCGCTGGCCCCCTGGTCGCAGGCTCCCGCCTCCCAGTCGAGCCGGACGGAGTCGGCGCCCCTGCCGCCCCCGGTGATCCGGGGAGTGGGCGGTGCGGTCATGACCGGGCAGGGCAGGGTGACGTCGGCGACCGGCGAGAAGTCGGACCACGTGCTGTGCGTGCTGACGGCGCGTACGACGTAGTACCAGGTCTTGCCGGCGGGCACGTTCTCGTTGGTGAACGTCGTCCCCTTGAGGAGCGGGGAGACCGAGTAGGCCGACGTGGGGTCGGGGGAGGTCGTGCGGTAGACGTAGTAGCCGGCCACGTCGGCCGACGTGCTCGCGGTCCACTCCACCGTGACGTTGCCGTTCGCGGCCGTCGCGGTCACCGAGGCGGGTGCGGCCGGCTTCTCGTGGACCGGCAGGCGCTTGCCGTAGACCGTGCCGTAGCCCGGCTCGGGCATCGGGGAGACGTTGCCGGCCGCGTCGACGGCGCGGACGGTGTAGCCGAACTGCACGTCGACCGGGGCGGCGGCGTCCAGGTAGGCGGCGCCCCGCACCACGGCGATCTGCTCCCAGCCGCCGAACATCGGCTTGCGCAGGACGAGGTAGTGGTCCGTGTCGTCGGTGTTGGCCGTCCAGGCGATGTGCACGCCGTCGGTGCCGTTCCACGCGTCCAGGCCGTACGGCATGTGCGGCGGGGTGACGTCGCCGGTACGGGTGGCCGAGGCCGTCGCCGACGGGTTCGACTCCGTGCCGTGCGCCGTGACCGTCCTGACCTGGTAGTGGCGCGCCTGCCCGACGGGCGCCGTGAAGTCGTCGTAGGCGGGGCCGGTGACCGGGGTCCCGGTCAGCCGGGTCCAGGGGCCGTCGGGCGACTCGGCGGCGTAGACATTGAACCGGTGGGCGGCGTCGCCCTCGTAGCGCCAGCCGACGGTGTTGCGGTCGACCCAGCCGTTCGCGGAGACCCCGGCCGGCGGCAGGGGCCTGGGCTCGGTCGCGTCGAGCCGGACGGGCGCGGAGTACGCGGAGGCGTTGCCGGCGCTGTCCAGGGCCCGTACGCGGTAGTGGTGGGTCGTGCCGGCGGTGGCGGCGGGGTCGGTCAGGGCCGTGCTCTGCGTGGGCACGGAGAGGGACGTGTACGGCCCTTCGGGCGTGCTGGAGCGCTGCACCTCGTAGGCGCTCGCCCCGGTCACCGCGGACCAGGAGAGCCGGGCGCCGAAGTCGTCGTACGTGGCCGTGAGTCCGGTCGGGGTGGTGGGGGCCGTCCTGTCGGCGCTGGCGACGCGTACCGGGGCGGACAGTGGGGAGAGGTTGCCGGTGCGGTCGGCGGCGCGCAGGGCGTACTCGTAGGTGGCGCCGGTGGCCGGCGGTGTGTCGGTGAAGGCGGCGGCCGTGGTCGGGGCGCCGGTGAGCGCGCTCCAGGCGCCGGTGGCGCCGGTGCGGCGGTAGACGCGGTAACCGGACAGGTCCAGTTCGTGGTTGCGGGACCAGGCCAGGCTCGCCCTCAGGGTCGCCGGGGCGTAGCCGGCCTTCACGCCGGACGGGGCCAGGGGGGCGGTCCTGTCGGCGGCGCCGGTGACAGGCCGGTAGGCGAAGGCGATGTCTGCGGCGCCGGTGAAGGCGGCGAAGTCCACGCGCAGGGTGTGGGTGCCGCGCGGGACGGTGAGACGCAGGGTCTTCTTCTGCGTCCGGCTGACGTCGCGCCACAGGTCGATCTTGCGGGAGCCGTCGAGGTAGACGCGGGCACCGTCCTGGACGGCGAGGGTCAGGTCGAAGGGGCCGCCGGAGCCGAAGTCGCGGGTGGTGGTCCAGCGGACGCCGAACCTGTCCCTCGGCAGGGTGACGCCGGCGGGGTCGCCGAGGCCGTAGTTCTCGGCGATGGCGGTGTCGCAGACGGTGGCCTTCGGGGTGCCGGTGAGTGCGGTGCCCGCGTAGTACTGGGCCTTCCACACGCCGGGCGCGCAGGTCACGGCCGCCTGCGCGGTGGCGGGGAAGGCGAGCCCGGTCAGGGCGGTGGCCAGGGAGAGCACGGCCACTCCCGTGGTGCGGCGTGCCACGCCGAGGGATATACGCATGGGCTGACGGTCACGCTTTCGGTCAGGAGATGTGAACGAGATGTGTACGCGGCCCCGATCGTGCCATTCACAAGATCGTTCACGGAAGGGGTTTCGGGCGGAATCAGGTCAACCACTTCACGCCGGCGGGTTCGCGGCAGTTTTCCCTGTACTTAGCGGCTGGAGGGCCGAGAGCCCTGGATCGGCCGATGCCGCCTGGCAGCATCCTCGTCCGAGGACGGCCGTCCCTGTCTCGATCGGTGATGTGTCAAGGGGAGAAGAGGAACCAGGCATGGTGCATACGGAAGAGCTGAACACGTCCACGCAGTCGCCCGTCCGGACGTCCCTCGGGCGTCTCGCCCGGCGTGGATCGACGGCGGCCCTCGCCGTGGGGATGTCCGTGGGGGCCCTGTTCATGAGCACGACCCCCGCCTCCGCGTACGTCGGGGAGAACCTCCTGCGCAACTGGGAGACCGGGCGCTGTCTGGACGCCGACGACACGGGCAGCATCTACACGCTGCCCTGCCAGCAGGGGAACGCCTACCAGACCTGGCAGCCGATCTACATCCGCCACAACACCTATGACGTGGTGCAGGTGAAGAACAAGGCGACCGGAAGATGCCTGCACGTCAACGCCAACGGCGCGCTGACGACCTACTGGTGCACCGAATCCGCCAGCCCCAGCGCGAACCAGAGTTTCGCCGCCAAGGGTTCGGGCTGGGACCGGATCGAGCTGACGAACCTCTTGTTCAACACCTGCGTGGACAGCAACTACGCCGGCGCCGCCTATGTGACGGGCTGCAACGGCGGCGGCTACCAGAAGTGGAAGCTGGGCTTCTGACCCGACCCGTGGGAGGGCCCGCTCCCGGCGGCCCCTCCCACGACGCCGTCGCGCTCGCGCACCGGGACCGATCCCCGGGCAGCCGTCTCAGCGGGCGCACGGCCCGTAGCATGGCGCCACGCGACGACGGGGGCGGCACACATGGACATGAACGCGACGGCTTCGCTCCGCTGGGCAACGGCCTGGATGTGCGTCACCTTCACTCGCGGGCTGAGCCCTGAGGAGGTGTTCGCCCGGTACGGGGCCGACCCCGGCCGCGCGCGCCTGCTCGACTGGGACACCGCGTCGGACCTCCTCACCGGCGAGGACGGAGTCTCGCTCCTGCGCGCCGGAACACTCGGCGGGTGGACGTTCTGCGTCGAGGAGGACGGCGTCACCGGCTCCCTGGCAGAACCGCTCACGGAACTGTCCCGGGGCACCGAGACATACAGCATCCTCACCACCGACGGCATCGACGTCTTCCAGCACTGGCGCGACGGCGTCTGCGTCGAGAACTTCGAACCCGGCACGCACGAGGGGGATGAGACCGGAGCAGCGCCCATAGTGGCCCTCCTCCTCAACACCCTCGGCATCCCCCTGGACGACAACACACTCGCCGCCCCCTGGCCGAGCCTGACCCTCACCGAGGACGACGTACCAGCGGTGCAACGAGGCGACACCTACGCGGGCGAGGGACCCGTTCCGCCCGGGACCGTCGTGATCCTGTAGACCCCGGACCGCGTGTCCGACCAAACGCCCGAGGCCGAGCCGGGGTCGTCGAGGCCGAAAGGCGAGGCGAGTCCGGCGGGGTGTGGGGCGGTCGGGTGTTACGAGCCCCACCAAGGCACCCGGTCGCCGACGTTGTTCGTCGCGAAGAAGGTCGTGACCTCGGTGATTTCGGCGGTGTCGGGCTGGTCGTTGGTGCAGTCGTCGCCTGCCCAGGCGCCGGACATCACTTTGGAGCAGGGGCTGCCGGGGCCGAGGTCGGGCAGGGAGAGGATGTGGCCGAGTTCGTGGACGACGATGCGGGAGGGCTTGATCAGGGCGGCGTCGCCGACTTCCAGGTAGACCCATCCCCGGCCCGCGCCCTTGATGTTGACGTGGGAGCGGATGCCCTTGGCTGTCTTGTACTCCATGACGCGCAGGGCCGCCGGAGTGTCCTGCTCGACGAACTTGATCGTCGGGACCGCCTTGTTCCAGATCGCGATCGCCTCGCGGGACGCGTCGGTGTAGGAGCCGGCGAGCAGCAGGTCGATGGGGATGACCTCCGGCTCGGGGCCGGCCGCGACGGCCGGTGTGCCGGCCCCCAGCAGAACGCTGCACGTGAGAACCGCGGACGACAGCAAACTCAACGCTCGGGCCACGAAGGACGCCTCCCATGAATTGACAGTACGCGATCACATTAGGGGTTGCGTGAGGTCGCGATCAATGTCAACTCCGGGATAATCAGGCCGACTTGATGACCGATCAGCGCACGGTCACCGCCACCGGCAGCCGTTTGATCCCGTTGACGAAGTTGGAGCGGACGCAGGGGACGTCCCCGGTGAGGCGGATGCTCTCGAGGCGTGGGATCAGTTCCTCGAACATGATGCGGATCTCGGTGCGGGCGAGGAGGTTGCCGAGGCAGAGGTGGGGGCCGCCCTTGCCGAAGGTGACGTGGTCGTTGCCGGTGCGGGTGACGTCGAAGTCGTAGGGGTCGCCGAAGACGGCTTCGTCGCGGTTGCCGGAGGCGAACCACATGACGACCTTGTCGCCCTCCTTGATGTGTTTGCCGCCGAGTTCGGTGTCGCGGGTGGCGGTGCGGCGGAAGTGGTAGACGGGCGAGGCCCAGCGCAGGAACTCCTCGACCGCGCCCGGGATCAGGGCGGGGTCGGACTGGAGGCGGGCGAGCTGCTCGGGGTGCTGGAGGAGGGCCAGCATGGAGTGGGTGATGGTGTGCCGGGTGGTCTCGTTCCCGGCGACGACCAGGAGCAGGAAGTAGTTGTCGAAGTCCTGCGGCGAGAGCGGCACACCGTCCTTCGGGGTGGTGTTCACCAGCTTCGACACCAGGTCGGTGCCGTCGCCGCCGCGCCGCCGCCCGGCCAGTTCACGGCCGTACGCGAAGACTTCGAGCGAGGCCGGGGAGCGGAAGGGCAGGTCGCGGTACCGCTCGCTCTCCTCGCTGTGCAGGAGGACGTCCGCGTAGTCGGGGTCGGTGTTGCCGATGATGCGGTTGCCCCAGTCGATGAGCCGCCGGTTGTCCTCGGGGGGTACGTCGAGGAGGCGGGCGAGGACGTTGATGGGGAAGTCGGCGGAGATCTCCTCGACGAAGTCGAAGGTGCCCTTGGCGAGGGCGGTGTCGAGGGTGGTGGCGGTCAGTCCGCGCAGGAAGTCGGCGTAGCTGTTGATGACGTTCGCGCCGAACTGCCGTTGCAGGAGGGCGCGCAGGGCGCGGTGGCGGACGCCGTCGAGTTCCAGGATGGAGGCGCGTTTCGCGATCTGGTCGTCGTCGACCTCTTCGAGGTTGACGAACCGGGTGGAGGTGAAGGTGTCGGTGTCGCGGTCGACGCGGGCGATGTCGGCGTGCCGGGTGACCGCCCAGAAGCCGGAGTTGGGGGCCGCTTCGGGCTGCCAGTGGACGGGGTCCTCGTGGCGCAGGGTGTGGAACATCCGCCAGGGGGTGACGCCGTCGGTGAAGCGGTCGAGGTCGGTGAGGTCGACGTCGCCGAGCGGCATCGGCTCGCGGACGGCGTCGGTGACGGGGCTGGGCATCATGGTCGTGGACTCCTCGTGGCTCACAGGTGGTACGCGTACTCGGTGAACTCCCAGTCGGTGACGTACCGCCGGAACCGCGCGACCTCGTCCCGCTTGTACGTCAGGTAGGAGGCCGTGAAGTCCTTGCCGAGGAGTTCGGTGAGCGCGGTGTCGGCCTCCAGCGCGTCGAGCGCGGCGGGCAGGGTCGTCGGGAGCGTGGCCGACCGGGCGGCGTCGTAGCCGTATCCCTCCAGCGGTGCGGGGGGTTCCTGGGCGGCCTGGATGCCCAGCAGGGCGGCGGCGATCGTGCCGGCGATCAGCAGGTAGGGGTTGGCGCTTGCGTCGCCGAGGCGCAGTTCGAGGCGGGCGGCGGCGCCGCGTTCGGGCGGGATACGGACCATGGCGCTGCGGTTGTCGAGTCCCCAGTCGATCAGCCAGGGGGCGAGGGTGTCGGGGCCGAAGCGCTTATAGGAGTTGACGGTGGGGTTGGCGAGCGCGGCCAGGGCGGGGGCGTGGGCGAGGATTCCGGCGATGGCGTGGCGTGCGGTGGCCGACAGGCCGTGGGGGGCCGAGGGGTCGTCGAAGGCGTTGGCGCCCTCGGGGCCGGTGCACGAGAGGTGGAGGTGGAAGCCGGAGCCGCCGGCCGTGTTGAAGGGTTTCGCCATGAAGGTGGCGAGGCGGCCCTCCTTGCGGGCGAGTTCCTTGACGGCGGACTTGAAGCGGAAGGCGCGGTCGGCGGCGATGAGGGCGTCCGCGTGGGTCAGGTTGATCTCGAACTGCGAGCCGTCGAACTCGTGGTTGCCGCCGCTGACGCCGATCCCGAGGTCGCGCAGCTGGCGCAGGGTGCGCAGCAGGTGGTTGTCGCCGTCGGCGCGCAGTCCGGCGGTGTAGACGACGCCGGTGGCCTCGCTGTAGCGGCGCCAGCCGGCCGGGGTGTCGGGGGCGGGGTCGCACAGGACGTACTCCAGCTCGGGTCCGACGACGGGGCGCAGTCCGTGGGCGTGGCAGCGGTCGAGGACGGTGCGCAGGAGGTCGCGCGGCGATTCGGGGGCGGGGAGTCCGGTGGCGGGGTCGGTGACGTCGCCGAGGCAGGCGGCGACGCCGGGTTCCCAGGGCAGGGCGATCAGGGTGTCGAGGTCGGGGTGGACGCGGATGTCGGGGAGTCCGGCGTCGAGTCCGCCGGTCACGGGGACGACGTCGCCCTGGGGGCTGGTGTGGTAAACGGCGCGGCAGAAGGCGAGGCCGTGGCCGGCGGCGTCGGGGAGGTGGTCGAGCAGGACGTCCCGGGCGCGTTCGGTGCCGATGAGGTCGGGATAGGTCACGCGGACGACGTCGATGCCTTCGGCGGCCAGCCGCTCCAGGTGGTGGTGGACAGATGCGCTCACCGGTACCTCCTCTTGTTTGGCACCAAACGGTAGGGATGGGCCCCCGGCCCCGCAAGGGGTGCGCCGCAGATATTTATCCATCTGGACAGCTCTTGACCGGGGGTACGGCCGTCCCTATGTTGTTTGGCATCAAACGAACTGGGCGACACCCCTGAGAACCCGGGAGGACCGGCCATGAAGGTCGTCGTCGACATGAACAAGTGCCAGGACCACGGCCAGTGCGTCTTCGCCGCCCCCGACGTCTTCCGCTTCGACGACGCCGGACACCTCGCCCACGTCTCCGACCCCGGCGAGGCGCTGCGCGAAGAGGTCGAGGAGGCCGCCGACGTGTGCCCCCTCCAGGCCATCCGGATCGAGGACTGAGCCCGTGCGCACGAGCGTCCTCGTGGCCGGCGCCTCCCTGGCCGGGCTGCGCGCCGCCGAACAGCTCCGCGCCGCCGGCTGGACGGGTCCGGTCACCGTCGTCGGCGACGAACCCCACATGCCCTACAACCGGCCCCCCTTGTCCAAGGAAGCCCTCGCGGGGCGGGCGCCCTTCGAGTCGCTCGCCTTCCGCCCCCGCGCGAGCGTCGCGGACGTGAACTGGCGGCTCGGCACGGCGGTCACCGCCGCCGACCTCGACCGGCGGACCGTCCACCTCGCCGACGGGGAGCGGCTGTCGTACGACGGGCTGGTGATCGCCACCGGGACCCGGCCCCGGCGCCTGCGCTGTCCCGGGCCGCTCGCCGGGCGCCACACGGTGCGGACGATCGCCGACGCGCGCGCACTGCGCGGGGAGCTGACCCGGCCGGGGGTGCGGGTCGTCGTGGTGGGGGCCGGGTTCATCGGGTGCGAGGTCGCCGCTACGGCGGTGGCGCTCGGCGCGGGCTCGGTGACCGTCGTCGATCCGCTGGCGCTGCCCCTGGTGGGGCCGCTCGGGGACCTGCTCGCCGGGTGCCTGTTGGAGCGGCATCGGCGGCGAGGGGTGCGGTTCGTCCTCGGGGCCGGGGTCGCCGGGTTCGAGGGCGATGAGCGGGTCAGCGGGGTGGTGCTCTCCAACGGGGCGGTGCTGGAGGCCGACGTCGTCGTGGAGTCGGTCGGGTCCGTCGCCAACACCGAGTGGCTCGACGGCAACGGGCTCGACCTCTCCGACGGCGTACTGACCGACGGGCAGTTGCGGGCCGGGGGACGTCCGGAGGCCGTCGCGGTGGGCGACGTGGCGCGCTTCCCCAACGCGCGGTACGACGAGGTGCCGCGCCGCGTCGAGCACTGGTCGATGCCCACGGACACGGCGAGGCACGCGGCGCGCGTTCTCGTCGGCCACCTCTCCGGTTCCCGCGTCGAACCGGCGCCGTTCTCGCCGCTGCCCACCTTCTGGAGCGACCAGCACGACTTCCGGCTCCAGTCGTTCGGGGCGCCCTCGCTGGGGCTCGGGGACGTCCGGGTCCTCGACGGCGACCCGGACGGTGACGTCCTCGTGGGCTACCACCGCGAGGGGCTGCTCGTCGGGGTCGTCGCGCTGGGCGGGGCCCAGGTCGTCGCGCGGGCCGCGCGGTTCCGTGCCGAGTTGTCGCAACGTGTGAGGAGTTCTCTGTCATGACGGGTGTGCGCGGGTTCTTCCCGCCGAAGACGGTGAGCGGGGCGTCGTCGTTGATTCCTCCGCCGCCCTGGCGGTACTCCGGGGATCTGCTGACCGTCGAGTACCGCACGGACCCGGAGCGGGTGCGTGAACTGCTCCCCCAGCCTTTGGAGTTGGCCGAGGAGGAGCCGGGCGCGGTCGCGTTGATCTGGGCCGACTGGCAGTCCTGTGCGGGGTCCGGGGAGGAACTGCTCGATCCGGTGCGGGCGCAGTACAAGGAGGCGTTCGCGGTGGTGCGCTGCTCCTATCGGGGGCGGACGTACTCGCGGTGCGTGTTCATCTGGGTCGACAAGGACTTCGCCATCGCGCGGGGTCTGCATCAGGGCTACCCGAAGAAGCTCGGGTCGATCCATCAGACGCGTCCGCATCCGTACGGGCCCGCTCCGCGGATCGAGGCGGGGGCCCGGTTCGGGGCGACGCTGGCCGCCGCAGACCGGCGGCTCGCCCAGGCCGTGGTGACCCTGCGGGAGCCGTCCCCTACGAACGGGTTCGTCAACGGGCATCCGATGGCCCATCACCGGTGGCTGCCGTCCGTCGAGAAGGGGAAGGGGCTCGCGCTCGACGAGCTGATCGAGTCCGGAGCCGCCTCCTTCGCGGGGGGCCAACCGTGGGTGGGCGAGGCCGAGTTGGAACTGTTCGCGGCGCCCACCGAGGAACTGGCCCGGCTGGAGGTGCGGGAGCCGATCGCCGCGTACTACCGGCAGGTGGGGGTCGTCTGGGACGGCGGCCGGCTCCTGGAGTCCCACACGTCCGGAGCGTCTGCCGGGTGAGGTTCGTGGTCGCGTGCGGGTGCGTAGTGACTGATCGCGCAGTTCCCCGCGCCCCTAGGTGCGTGCAGTTCCCCTCACTTAGAAGGAACCCTTCTCATGTCTGACACGATCGTCGTCTCCGGGGTCTCCGTTGACTCCCGGCACTGGATCGGCGGCCGGCGCGTCGCCTCCGGCAGTACGTTCACCGACCACTCCCCCATCGACGGCAGCGCGCTCGGCGAGATCTCCCGGGGCGGGCCCGGCGAGGCCGAGGCCGCTGTCGTCGCCGCCCGTGACGCCTTCCCCGCCTGGGCCGCCACGCCCCGCGCGGAACGCGCCCGTGTCCTGCACGCCATCGCCGACGGCGTCGAGAAGCGTCTCGAAGACCTCGCGATCGTCGAGACCACCGACAACGGCGCCCTGTTGCGCTCCCACCGCCGGGGTGTCATGCCCCGGGTCGCGCACAACTTCCGGTTCTTCGCGGACTGGCTGCTGCGGCTGGACCACGAGGACTTCGAGACCCGGGGGCACACCAACCACGTCAGCTGGGACCCGGCCGGGCCCTGTGTCCTGATCACCCCGTGGAACGCCCCCCTGATGCTGGCCACGTGGAAGGTCGCCCCCGCGCTCGCCGCCGGGAACACCGTCGTCCTCAAGCCCGCCGAGTGGTCGCCGCTCACGGCCTCGCTGCTCGCCGACATCGCCGCCGGGGCGGGACTGCCCGCCGGGGTCCTGAACGTCGTCCAGGGCTACGGCGCCGAGGTCGGCGACGCCCTCACCTCGCACCCCGACGTACGGCGCATCAGCTTCACCGGGTCCGTGCCGACGGCGCGTCGCATCGCCGCCTCGGCCGCCGCGAACCTGACGCCGCTGAGCCTCGAACTCGGCGGCAAGTCCCCCCTGCTGGTGTTCGCGGACGCCGACCTGGACCTCGCCGTGGACCTCGCGGTGGAGCAGTACGACAACGCCGGCCAGGTCTGTCTGGCGGCGACGCGCATCCTCGTCGAGAACACCGTCGCCGAGGAGTTCACGGAGCGTTTCGTCGCCAAGGCGGCTGCTCTGCGGCAGGGTGACCCGCGTGACGAGGCCACCGACATCGGGCCGACCATCCATCCCCGGCAGCTGGAGAAGATCGACGGCTTCGTCCGGCGGGCGCTCGCCGAGGGGGCCCGCGCCGTCATCGGCGGCCGTCCGGGCGGCGGCCAGTACTACGCGCCGACCCTCCTCACCGGTGTCGACCAGGACTCGGAGATCGTGCAGGAGGAGGTCTTCGGCCCGGTCCTGACCCTCCAGACCTTCGCCGACGAGGACGAGGCCGTCCGCCTCGCCAACGGCACCCGCTTCGGGCTCGCCGCCACCCTCGCCACCGGCGACCCCGAACGCGCCGAACGCGTCACCGCGCGGCTCGTCGCGGGCACGGTCTGGGTGAACTGCTTCTTCGTCCGCGATCTCCGGGCGCCCTTCGGCGGCTCCCGGCTCTCCGGCGTCGGCCGCGAGGGCGGGACCTGGAGCTTCGACTTCTACTGCGACCTGAAGAACACCGTCACCGCCCCGAACGGATGGCACAGCCATGGGTGAGATCGTCGGCGCGGGCCTGCTCGCCCACGTCCCCACCATCGTCCTGCCCGAGGCCACCCGGCGGGAACTCAACGAGGGCAAGGAGATCACCCTCGTCACCGGTCTCCAGCAGCTCCGGAAGGACGTCTTCGAGTCCGACGACTACGACACCGTCGTCGTCCTGGACTCCCACTGGGCGACCACGGTCGAGTTCGTCGTCACCGCGCAGCCGCGCCGGGCGGGCCTGTTCACGTCCGAGGAGCTGCCGCGCGGCATGTGCCGGATGCCGTACGACTTCCCCGGCGACCCCGAACTCGCCGCCAGCATCGAGAGGTTCGCCGACAGGCACGGCACCTGGATCACCGCGATCGACGACACGTACCTGCCGGTCTACTACGCCACCGTCAACCTGTGGAAGTTCCTCGGCGAGGGCCTTCCTGACAAGCGCTGGGTGAGCATCGGCGTCTGCCAGACCGGCGACATGGAGGACCACCTGCGCCTCGGCCGCGCCCTGGCCGACGGCATCGCCGCCACCCCGGGACGCCGCGTCCTGCTCATCGCGTCCGGCGCCCTCTCGCACACCTTCTGGCCGCTGCGCGAGTTGCGGGACCACGAGTCGAGCGATCCGGCGCACATCCGCACGCCCGAGGCCCGCGAGGCCGACCTTGAGCGGATCGCCTGGTTCCAGGAGGGCCGGCACGACAAGGTCCTCGACACGATGGACGCGTTCTGGAAGGTGAAGCCCGAGGCGAAGTTCTTCCACTACCTGATGATGGCCGGCGCGCTGGGCGAACAGCGCTGCCTGGCGAAGGGCCGGCAGTACGGGGAGTACGAGAACTCCGTCGGAACCGGACAGGTCCACCTCTGGTTCGACCGGCCCGCCGACGGCTGGACCGGCGACCGCCCCGCACGGAAGGACACGCCATGACCGAGTACCGCCGCATCCTCCTGGACGGCGCCGCCGTCCAGGTCACCCCCGACGGGGACGACCTCGTCGCCGGGGACGGCCGCCGCGTCAGGACCGACGAGGCCCACCACCTGCCGCCGGTCGTGCCGTCCAAGGTGATCGCCGTCCACCTCAACCACCGCAGCCGCGTCGAGGAGTTCCGGATCCAGCTCCCCGATACGCCCACCTACTTCCACAAGCCGACCTCCTCCCTCAACTCCCACCGGGGCGCCGTGGTCCGCCCCGAGGGCTGTACGTGGCTCAACTACGAGGGCGAGGTCGCCATCGTGATCGGGCGGACCGCGCGCAACATCTCCCCTGCCGAGGCGGGGGAGTTCATCGCCGGGTACACGATCGCCAACGACTTCGGGCTGCACGACTTCCGTGACACGGACGCCGGTTCGATGCTGCGGGTGAAGGGCTCCGACACGCTGTGCCCGCTCGGCCCGGGTCTGGTCACCGGCTGGGACTTCCCCGGCAAGCGGCTGCGGACGTACGTCAACGGGCGTGTCGCGCAGGACGGTTCGACCGACGAGATGCAGTGGGACATGCACTACCTCGTCGCCGACATCGCCCGCACCATCACCCTGTACCCCGGCGACGTCCTGCTCTCCGGTACCCCGGCGGGCTCGCGGCCCGTGCGGCCCGGGGACGTCGTGGAGGTCGAGGTCGAGGGCCTCGGCAGGCTCACCAGCCACGTCGTCGCCGGGCCCACCCCGATCCGCGCCGACGTCGGCGCGCAGCCCACCGAGTCGGAGGAGGTCCTGTCCACCGCGCTCGGCGGCGACTGGGAGTTCCGGGGGATCAGGCCGCCGCAGCGGTGAGCGCCGGCGCCGGTAGGGTCGGCCGTATGACCGACCCCGTCGAGCCCGCAGGTGGGCGCCGCCCCCGCAAGCGCGTGACCGACTACGGGTCGGGGCGGGTGGCGCTGCTGGACGCGGCTGTCCGGGTCGTCGCCCGGGGCGGGCTGCGGAAGCTGACGTACCGGGCGGTCGCCGAGGAGGCCGGGGTCACCCATGGGCTCGTCGTGCACCACTTCGGGTCGCGGGACGCGCTGATCGAGGAGGCCGTCACCCACGCCGTCCGCTCCTCCCTGGAGCGCAGCGCGCTCGGCGCGGGGGGACAGGAGGCCGCCGGGTTCAGCGGGGCGCTGGTCGACATGGTCGAGTCGGGGCCCGAACTCCAGGCGTTCCAGTACGAGTTGCTGTTGGAGGCGCGGCGCAGGCCGGAGCTGCTGCCGCATCTGCGCGCGCTGTACGAGGAGTACTTCGAGGCGAGCGCGCACGAGGTGGCGCGGTTCCTGCCGGAGCCGGTGAGCCGGGGCCTGTCCCGGCTGGTCTTCGCCGCGCTGGAGGGGCTCGTCCTGCATCAGCTGGTGTTCGGTGAGCGCGAGGTCACCGAGGAGGCGCTCGCGGAGCTGCGCGCGCTGCTGGAGCGGCTCGCCGCGCAGTGACCTGAGGGCCGGCGTACCGGGGCTTCCCGATCCCTTGTCACGGGGCTGGTTCGGGCCCACCATGAGTCAATTCGTTTGACCTGAAACGACCCCCCTCTCTCTTCCGAAGGTGACCCGAGTGGACAGTCAGACGGTCCCCGCGCGGCGGACCCAACCGGACGCCCCCGCCCTCAAGCCCGACGCCCTCGGCGTCCTGGGCATCCTCTTCTTCGTGCTGTCCGGTCAGGCCCCGCTCACGGGGATCGCCGGGGCGGCACCGATATCGATCGCCCTCGGCAACGGCGCCGGCACCCCGGCCGCGTACCTCCTCGCCGGGGCCGTGATCCTGCTCTTCTCCGTCGGGTTCGTCGCCATGGGGCGGCACGTCGTGGGCGCGGGCGCCTTCTCCACGTACATCGGCGCGGGCCTCGGCCGCACTGCCGGGGCCGGGAGCGCGGGCGTCGCGCTCTTCGCGTACTGCGTGATCCAGGCGGCCATGTACGGGCTGTACGGCTCGATCGTCGCCGGGCTGTTCGCCGACCGTGCCGGGGTCGATCTGCCGTGGTGGCTGTACACGCTGGCCACCATGGCCGTCGTCCAGGCGCTCGGGGCGGCCGGGATCGAGGTGGGGGCGCGGGTCCTCGCGGTGTTCGTGCTCGCCGAGTTCGGCGTCCTGCTGGTGTTCGGGGTGGTCACGCTCCTGCGCGGGGGCGGTCCCGAGGGGCTCGGCGTCGCCGAGAGCTTCTCCGCCTCGGCCGCGCTCCAGGGGGCTCCGGGGGTGGCCGTGATGTTCGCCGTGGCGTCCATGTTCGGGTTCGAGGCGACCGCGATCTACGGCGAGGAGGCGCGCGAGCCGAAGAAGACGGTGCCGCGTGCCACGTACCTGTCGGTGGTGGTCGTGACCGGGTTCTTCGCGCTGACGTCCTGGATGCTGATCTCGGCGTACGGCGCCTCGGCGGCGCCCGGGGCGGCGGGGAAGGCGCTGGCCGGCGGGGACTCGGCGTCGTTCGTGTTCGCGCCCGTGGCCTCCCTGTTCGGCGGGTGGGCGGACGACGTGCTGCCGGTCCTCCTCGCCACCTCGCTGTTCGCGGGCGTCCTCACCTTCCACAACTCCGCGAACCGCTACCTGTTCTCCCTCGGGCGCGACGGCCTGCTTCCCGGCGGGCTGTGCCGGCTCAACTCCCGGCGCTCGCCCTGGGCCGCGGGGTGCGTGCAGACCTCGGCGGCGGTGCTGCTCGTCGTGCCCTTCGCGATGGCCGGGAAGGACCCGGTGCTGACCCTCTTCTCCTGGTTCAGCGGGCTCGCGGTGCTGGCGATGATGCTGCTCTACCTGCTGACGTCGGTGTCCGTCGTCGTGTACTTCCGGCGGCGCCGGGTCGACCGGCGGGTGTGGCACACGGTGGTCGCGCCGGTGCTGGGGGCGGTGGGGCTCGCGGGGGCGGTGTGGCTGATCCTGGCGAACTTCACGACGCTGATCGGCGGGGACGGCGGCACGGCGCTGTGGCTGGAGCTGTCCGTGCCGGTGGTGCTGGGGGCGGGGGTGGTCGGCGAGCGGGTGCGCAGGCGACGTACACGGTGATCCCCGACCGGCATTCCTGGAGGCTCGTATGACCATCACCCATGACGACTGGCTCGCCCGGGCCAAGGCGTTCACCCCACCCCGTACCCATCTCGTCGACGGTGTCGAGGAGCCGGGAGGCGGCGGCGTCTTCCGCGTGGTCTCGCCCCGCGACGGGCAGCCGCTGGCCGAGGTCGCCGACGGCGGACCCGCCGAGGTCGACGCCGCCGTGGCCGCCGCCCGGCGGGCCTTCGACCACGGGCCGTGGCCCCGGCTCGCGCCCGGCGACCGGGGGCGCGTCCTCGTCCGGCTCGCCGAGCTGCTCGACGAGCACCGCGACGACCTCGC
>NZ_LIRL01000393.1 GCF_001419795.1 Streptomyces niveiscabiei | reverse complement strand
GGGCGGTGAGGTCGGGGGCGGGCAGGGCCCGGCGGTCGAGCTTCCCGTTCGGGGTCAGCGGCAGGGCGTCGAGGACCACGCACGCGGCGGGGACCATGTGCTCGGGCAGATGGCGGGCCGCGAACTCCCGTATCTCCGGCCCGTCCGGCACGCTCCCCGCGACCGGGGTGACGTAGCCGGTCAGACGGCGGCCGACGGGGTCCTCGTGGACGGCGACGGCGGCCTGCGCGACCCCGGGATGCCGGGTCAGGACGGCCTCGATCTCGCCGAGTTCGATGCGGAACCCGCGGATCTTGACCTGGTCGTCCGCGCGCCCGAGGTAGTCCAGCCGCCCGTCCGGGCGCCGGCGCACCACGTCCCCGGTCCGGTACATGCGCTCACCCGGCTCGAAGGGGCAGGCCACGAACCGCCCGGCGGTCAGCCCCGGACGCCGGGCATACCCGCGCGCGAGGCCCGCACCGGCCACGTACAGCTCACCCGGCGCGCCCGGCGGGACCAGACGCAGGGCCGGGTCCAGGACGTACAGCCGGGTGTTGGCCACCGGGCCGCCGATCGGCACCGGGCCCTCACCGGTGACGTCCCGGCAGGCGGTCACGTCGACCGACGCCTCGGTGGGGCCGTACAGGTTGTGGACCGGCACGTCCAGCACGGCCGAGAGCCGGGCCACGGCCGATGCCGCCAACGCCTCCCCGCTGCACATCACCCACCGCAGACCCGTGCACCCGGCAGCCGCCGGTTCCTGCGCGAAGACCTCCAGCATCGACGGCACGAAATGCGCCCCCGTGACCTGCGCGGAGCTGATCAGCTCGGCGATGTAGCGGGCATCGCCCTGGCCCCCGGGCCGCGCGAGGACGACGGCCGCGCCCGCAGCCAGCGGCCACAGCAGCTCCCGTACCGACACGTCGAACGTCACCGGCGTCTTGTGCAGCAACCGGTGCCCCGGCCCGACCGGGAACTCGGCCTGCAACCACGACACGTAGTTCACGACCCCCCGGTGCGGCACCACCACACCCTTCGGCCGCCCCGTCGAGCCCGAGGTGTAGATGACATAGGCGGGGTGCCCGGGTCGGAGTCCGACGGCCGGGGCCGCGGCCGGCTGCCCGGCGATCTCGACGGCTGCGGGGCCGTCGAGCGCCACCACCTCCACCCCCGCCACCACGGGCAGTTCACCGGCTGCGGCCGTGGTCAGCACCAGCGCCGGGCGGGTGTCCTCCAGCATGAACGCCGTCCGCTCCACCGGATACGCGAGATCCAGCGGCAGATACGACGCCCCCGACAGGAGCACCCCCAGGATCGCCACCACCATCTCCACACCGCGCGGCACCGCCACCGCGACCACGTCCTCCGGACCCGCACCCCGCCCCCGCAGCCAGTGGGCCAACCGGCCGGCGCGCGCGTCCAGTTCCCGGTAGGTCAGCGGCGCCTCGTCCCCGTCCGGAGCCACCACGGCCACCGCGTCCGGCGTCAGCGCCACCTGTCGGCGCCACAACTCCACCCAGCTCCCGCCCGGCACCGCGCACCGGGTCGCGTTCCACCCGTCGAGCCGCTCGCGCTCACCCTCCATCAGCAGGTCCACCGCGCCCACCCGCACCTGCGGATCGGCCACCACCTGCTCCAGCACCCGCAGGAACCGCTCCTGATGCCCCGCCACACCCGCCGCACTCCACTTCTCGGGGTTGGCGAGGAACGACACCAGCATCCGGTCGCCGCTGACGCAGAAACCCGTCATCAGGTCGACCGGGCAGGCGAAGAAGATCTCGCGCCGCGTCGGGTGGCCGTCGAGCTCCAGGTCGCCGCCGGAGATGATGTTCACGGTGACGCCCGGGAGTTCCTGGCCCGCCGAGGTCGTGCCGACCTCGCGCACGAGGTGCTCGTTGCGGAAGCGCTGGTGGCGCATCACCCGCCGCACCTCGTCCGCCGCCTGCCGGGCGAGCGCGGTGAACGGCGCCTCGCCGTCGACGCGCAGCCGCAGCGGCAGAATGTTCGACAGCACACCCGGAGTGGCCTGGGCGACAGGCGTCACCCGGGCGCTCACCGGCAGGTTCACCACGACGTCCGCCGTGCCGTTCAGCGCGCCGACGTACGCCGCCACCGCCGCGATGAGCACGGCGGAGCGCCGCACCCCGGCCGCGTCGGCCGCCCGGTTCAGCCCGGCCAGCCCGATGCCCACCTGCCCGGCCCGCACACAACCCCGGGTCACCTCGGCCGAGTTCCCGCCGACGCCGGGCCCGCCGGCCAGCAGCGACGGGCTGAGGCCCTCCTCGGCCCGCGCCAGCCAGAACCGCCGGTCGGCGTCGTGGTCGGCGGACTCCTGGTACGCCAGCTCCTCGTCGACCAGGCCCGCCAGCGAGCCGTATCCGGGGTCCGGGACCGCCTCGCCGCGCACCAGGGCGCGGTAGACCTCCGCGACCCGCCGTTCGACGAGGGTGAACGCCGAGATGTCGCCCATGATCTGGTGGTACTGCTGATGCCACCGGAAGTGGTCCGGGCCGAGGACGAGCAGCGCGTAGTGGAACAGCGGCCCCCGGTCGGTGGGGTAGGCGCGGTTCCAGTGGGTGTCGACCCAGGCGTCGGCCGCCGCGCGCGGATCGGGCGCGCCGGACAGGTCGACGACCGTCAGCTCCCAGACGAGCGACGGATCCGCCACCTGCCGCACCAGCGGGCCGTCGGAGACGAAGTACGTGTGCAGGGAGTCCGTCTCCGATACCACCCGCCGCAGCGCGGCCTCGAACGCCGGCAGATCCAGCGGGCCGAATATCTCCCGCTCCACCGACGCGATACGGGGATTTCCCAGAATCTGGAGCGAGAGCCAGATCTCCAGTTGCGCGGCGGTCAGGGGCAAGGCGGTGTGCTTGTCCAGCTCAGGCATGGCACCTCGTCTCTTTCGCGTGCCTACCGGACCGACACTGGCACGGCCGGACCGCGCCGCACATCACCTACCTGAATAGTCGGCCACCACTACCAAGGCTGGTGATGCGGAAGGACGCAGGCCCGCCCCTAGACTGACGAAATCCCAGCACAGCGGGCATGCCGCAGAGTCGCTCCGCACAAGTGAGAAACGAGTGGTTGTGCAGGAAATAGTGAGTGCCGTTCTCTCCGAGAACGCGACAGCCGCCGATTTCGCCGGAATGCGAATTCCGGAGAGTTACCGGGGAACCGTCGTCCGGAAATCCGATACCGATGTTTTCGAGGGAATGGCGACGGCCGACAAGGACCCGCGCAAGACCCTGCACGTCCAGGACGTCCCGACCCCCGAACCCGGCCTGGGCGAGGTCCTGGTCGCGGTCATGGCCAGCTCGGTGAACTACAACACCGTGTGGTCCTCGATCTTCGAACCGGTCCCGACCTTCCGCTTCCTGGAGCGCTACGGCAGGCTCGACGACCGGGCCCGCCGCCACGACCTGCCCTACCACGTCCTCGGCTCCGACCTCGCCGGCGTGGTCCTGCGCACCGGTCCCGGCGTCAACGCCTGGGCGCCCGGCGACCGGGTGGTCGCGCACTGCCTGTCCGTCGAACTGGAGAGCGCCGAGGGGCACGGGGACACCCTGCTCGATCCGCAGCAGCGGATCTGGGGCTTCGAGACGAACTTCGGGGGCCTGGCCGAACTGGCCCTGGTGAAGGCGAACCAGCTGATGCCGAAGGCACCCCACCTGAGCTGGGAGGAGGCCGCCTCGCCCGGCCTGGTCAACTCCACCGCCTACCGGCAGCTGGTCTCCCGCAACGGCGCCGGGATGAAGCAGGGCGACAACGTCCTCATCTGGGGGGCCAGCGGTGGACTCGGCTCCTTCGCGACCCAGCTCGCCCTGGCCGGCGGCGCCTTCCCGGTGTGCGTGGTCTCCTCCCCGGAGAAGGCGGAGATCTGCCGCGCGATGGGCGCCGAAGCGGTCATCGACCGCAGCGCCGAGGGCTACCGGTTCTGGAAGGACGAGCACACCCAGGACCCCAAGGAGTGGCGGCGCCTGGGCACCCGCATCCGCGAACTGACGGGCGGCGAGGACATCGACATCGTCTTCGAGCACCCCGGACGCGAGACGTTCGGCGCCAGCGTGTACGTCGCCCGCAAGGGCGGCACGATCGTCACCTGCGCCTCGACCTCCGGCTACACCCACGAGTTCGACAACCGCTACCTGTGGATGTCCCTGAAACGGATCGTCGGCACGCACTTCGCGAACTACCGGGAGGCCTGGGAGGCCAACCGCCTGGTGTGCAAGGGCCGCATCCACCCCACCCTGTCGCAGGTGTTCCCGCTGTCCGACGTCGGCGAGGCCGTGCACCAGGTCCACCGCAACCTGCACCAGGGCAAGGTCGGCGTGCTGTGCCTGGCGCCCCGCGAAGGACTCGGTGTCACCGACCCGCGGCTGCGCGCCCGCCACCTGGACGCCATCAACCGCTTCCGCTGACCGCGCCGGCCCTCTCGCCGCCTCGCCCACCCCGCCGGGCCGCGATTGCCCGCGCAGCGACCTGAACCTCATCCGAAGATCCCGAGATCCGAAGAGATACGGTGACATGCCCGAGCACACGAAGCGCTCCGCCCTGCCCCTGACGGCCGCCCAACTGGAGATCTGGCTCTCGGCGCAGATCCGCGGCGTCGACCCCGTCTTCTCGACGCAGCGCGAGATCTTCGGGCCGGTGGACCCGCCGCTGTTCACCAGGGCGCTGCGGCAGGTCGTCACGGAGACCGACGCCCTGCACACCCGCTTCGTGGCCGAGGACGGACAGGTACGCCAGATCCCGGACCCGGACCTCACGTGGGAGCCGGCCGTCGTCGACCTGTCCGCCGAGGCCGATCCGCGCGCGGCGGCCGACGCGTGGATCGACCGCCACTGGGAGCGTCCCTACGACGTCACGCGCGGCCCCCTGTTCGCGTTCGCGCTGCTCAGGCTCGCCCCGGACCGCTTCCTGTGGCATCAGCAGTACCACCACCTGATCAGCGACGCGATCGGTGCCTCGCTGGTGGAGCACCGGGTCGCGGAGGTCTACCGGCGGCTCGTGAGCGGCGAGCCCACCGGCTCCCCGTCCTACGGCTCGGTCGCCGCACTCGCCGACGAGGAGAGCGCCTACCTCGCCTCCGAGGAGTTCACCGCGGACCGCGCCTACTGGCTCGACCGGGCGGCCGGCGGACTGGTCCCGTCCGTCCTCGGCTCCGAGGACGGCGCCCGGCCCGACCCGCACGGGCCCGACGTCGTACGCGGCAGCCTGCGCACCGAGCACACGACGATCGACGTGGCCGGGCTCCACCGCGTCGCCGACGCGGCCGGCGTACGGCGCTCCGCGGTGCTCTTCGCCGCCGTCGCGGCCTACGTCAGCGCCGTCACCGGCGAGACCGAGGTGGTCGTCAACCTGCCCGCGGGCGCCCGCACCGGACCCGTGGGCCGGACCACGCCCGGGATGGTGGCGAACGTCCTGCCGCTGCGGGTCCGCGTCGAGCGGGCGGAGCCCTTCGCCCAGCTCGCCCGGCGGGTCGCGGACCTGATCCGGGAAGCCGTCGGGCACCAGCGCTTCCGCAGCGAGTTCCTGGCCCGTGAAGCGGACGCCGAGGCGGGCGCCGCCGCGCCCGGCCGGATGCGGCAGGGCGTGCTGGTCAACATCATCGCCGCCGGAGGGGACCTGGACTTCGCGGGCCACCGCACCGAGCGGGAGATCACCTTCGCCCGCCCGGAGGACCTGTCGATGCGGTTCACCGCCCTCGACGGCGACCGGATGGCG
>NZ_LIRL01000392.1 GCF_001419795.1 Streptomyces niveiscabiei | reverse complement strand
GCCCGGGGGGTGGCGACGCGCTCCGGGGCGGCCCCACAGGAAGCGCCCGCCCGCGCGTGCACAACCCCGCCGCCAAGAACCACCCCTACGCGCGCGTGTCCGGCCCCCCCGAGACCCGCCACCTCCCCTTCGCCGCCTTCGCCCACCTCCTCCCCGAAGACGTCACCCTGCACCGCGCGGTCGAACTCCTCGCACCCGTACGCCTGTTGCTCGTCGACGACGCGCACCTCCTGGACGACGCCTCCGCCGCCCTCGTCCACCAGCTCGCCGTGCAGGGCCGCACCCGCCTCCTGGTCGTCACGCAGGACGGCGCCCCCGCCCCCACTCCGATCACCCGCCTGTGGGCCGACGAACTCCTCCCGAGGCTCGTCCTCGGCCCCCTCCCGTACGACGCGACGGTCCAGCTCCTGACATCCGGCGCGGGCGTCCCCCTCGACGCGCTCACCGTCGACCGCCTCGACCGCCTCGCGCGAGGCGACCTCAGGCTCCTGCGGGACCTGGTGGACGCCGTACGCGAACAGGAACTCCTGGTCCCGTCCGGCGACGACACGTACGCCTGGCGGGGCCCCCTCCCCCTCACCCCGGCCGTCCGCGAACGGGCGTCCGGCGTCCTCGCGCGCACGGACGCCGAGCGGGAGACCCTGGACCGCCTGGCGTTCGCGGAACCACTGCCGGTACGGGCGGAGAAGCTCGACCTGGCCGTCCTGGAGCGGCTGGAGGCCGAGGGCTTGATCGAGGTCGGCGACGACAAGGAGCTGGGCCTGGGGGGCGGCGGCGACGCGGCCCGGGGCCTCGCGGTGAGGGGCGACGACACGGCCGTAAGCCCTGCGGCTGAGTCCGGCGGTCACCCGGCCGTACGCCTCGCCGACCCCCTGCACGGCCCCGTCCTGCGCGCCGCAGCGGGCCGGCTGCGGGCGCTGCGGCTGGCCCGCGAGCGGGAGCCGTACGAGGTGGCGCTGGCCGAGGAGTCCGCCGAACTGGTCCGGCGGATCGGCGCGGCGGACGTCCGGGACACGCGCGCGCCCGTGGGGGAGTGGCTCGTCGCGGAGGGGGAACCGGTGCCGCCGGTCCACGCGTGCGTGCGCGCACGGTTCGCCCGACTGCGCGGCGACCTGCGGCAGGCAGCCTCCTGGGCCCGCGAGGGGCTGCGCCACAGCCCCGCCGACGCCGACTGCCGTACGGAGCTGGCGCGGGCCGAGGAGGGCNNCGCACTACGCGCGGGCGCTGGCGCAGGGCGACGCGACCGCGCTGGACGAGGTGGCCGGTGAGCTGGAGGAGCGGGGCTTCCTCCTGTACGCCGCCGAGGCCCGCACCCGCGCGGGTCACGCCCACCGCGACCCCCGCGCGGCCCGAGCCGCCCGCACCCGAGCCGTGGCCCTGACCCGCCGCTGCCAGCCTCCCGGCACCCCCGCCCTGACGGGCCTCGCCCTGGACGACCTCACCG
>NZ_LIRL01000391.1 GCF_001419795.1 Streptomyces niveiscabiei | reverse complement strand
GCAGAACTCGTTGCCCTCGGGGTCCAGCAGTGTCACCCACCCGGTCCCGTCGGGTTTCCGGTGGTCCTCCGCCAGCTTCGCCCCCAGTCCGAGCAGCCGCTCCACCTCCTCGTCGCGGGTCCGGTCCTGCGGCTGGAGGTCGAAGTGGACGCGGTTCTTGACGGACTTCCCCTCGGGGACGGCGAGGAAGAGGAGCCCCGCGCCGGCGATGAGGGCCTCGGGGTCGCCGGGGCGGTCCTCGTCCTGGAGGGGGTGCCCGAGCACCTGGGACCAGAACGTCGCGAGGGCGAAGGCGTCGTGGGAGTCGATCGTGGTGTGCCGTATGAGTGAGGTCATGCCGGAAATCCTTGTGCAACGCGGTAGCGAGCGCGAACTCCTTTTCGGCGGCGGCCTTTTCCCCGCACACGGCCCAAGCCCTAACGCCGCAGCGCCGCCGCGACCGCCTCGCCGGTCTCCCGTGCCGTGAGGTACGGCCGTACGTCGTGTGCCTTCGCGCCGTTGTGCACGAGGCGGTCGGTGACCCGGGGGCCGAAGACCGGGGCGAGTTCCTTGTTCAGGGCGACGGCGTCGCCCCGGTCGGCGATGTTCGTCCAGCGGGTGACACAGGCGGGCCAGCGGGCCCGGTCCACGTACGGGGGCGGGTCGAGGCGGTCGAGGACCAGGCCGTGCACGGCGAGGGGCGAGCCGAGGGTGATCAGTGTCAGGTCCGGCAACTCCGGGTGCGCGCACAGGGTTTCGTACGCGACGACCGAGCCGAGGGAGTGCGCGATCACCAGTTCCGTCCGCTCGCTGAGCGTGTCGAGGAGGCGGGCGCGGACCGCTGCGCGGACGTCCGGTTCTGTGAAGTAGCGGCGTACCTGGCGGGCGTCCGAGATCAGGAGCCGGTCGGCGAGCCCGGCGAAGAACGCCGAGTGGCTCAGGGCGTCCAGGGCCCGCTGCACCCGGTGAGGTGTGCGGGCCCTGGCCGCCAACTCCGGCCCCGGTACGGGTTGTTCGGCCTTCGCCGCCGCCTCCCACCAAGCGAGCAGGAGGTCTTCCTCCAGGCCCTCCTCGACGTCCGAGGCGTCCCAGTCCGGCACCCCCACACCCCGGTGGCCCGGGAGGCGGAACAGATCGCCGTAGAAAGCCATCGCCACGTCCTCGCGAGCCAACTCGCCGCCGTTCAGGGTGACTCCGTCGCTGAGCGCCGGGTACCAGTCGGTGAGCAGGCTCTCCGGGCCCTTGTGCTGCTGGGCTATGCCGTGGACCAGGACGACGCGGGTCATGGGCTCTCTCCGGGGTCGGCCGAGGCGAGGCCCAGTGCTACGGCTCCCATCTCGGTGGCAAGACAGACGTAACCGGTTTCTGCAACGGCGATGTCGTTGATGCCGCTGCCGACGTCCAACTCCGTCGTCCAGCCGGCGTCCCGGGTGTTCCAGATCCGCAGGAGCCCGAAGCCGTCGCCGGCCACGAGGAGGGGCGTGCCGTGGACCTCGGCACAGACCAGGGCTCGGACGGGGGACGGGAACGGGGCGAGGTGATGGCCTGCCGGTTCGCCGGTGAGGGGGTGCCAGAAGCGGAGGGTGCCGTCGCCTGCGCCGGAGACGAGGAGGTCGGTGGAGTCGAGGCGGAGGAAGTCGACGCTTCGGGCTCCCATGGCGTGGTCCGTCATCGGGGGTGCGGCGGGGGCGCCGGTGCGGAGGTCCCAGAGGCGGACTGTGCCGTCGAGGGAGGCGCTGGCGAGGAGGTGTTCGGCGCCGGGTGGGCCGCTGCGGAGGGCGGTGACGCGGGCAGTGTGGCCCGTCATGGGAGGGCCGTACGGGGCTTGGGTGTCCAACTCCCAGGTGTGCAGGGTGAAATCACCCGCTACGGAGACCACGAACGTTCCACCACCCAGTGTGTGCGGCAAGGCTCCCCACGTGGTGCCGAAGCGCCTGATCAACCGCTCGCGTGGTTCCAGTGCCCATACATCGACGCCCGACCAACTGCTCGTGACCATCACCGGGCAGCCTCCTGCACTTGTGGTCGCCATGCTGTAGAGCCCGGAGCCGGTGGAGGTGATGTGCGGCGCGATCTGCCGGCCGTCCTCAAGGGCGTGCAACCGGATGCCACTGAAGTAGCTGCCAGTCACCAAAGCTGAACGGCTGCCGGAGAGCTGGACAATGTCCGCCGAGCGGAGACTCCGGTCGGCCCCGCTCAACGGCTCGCCGGAAGGGAGCATGGTCGCCAGGTTCCACACGCGCACCTGCCGGTTGTCGGCGCTCACGGCAACCGGTGTGCCGTTGACCGTCCCGAGAGCCGGTGCGGGACACGTCTTCGCCTCCGACACCCTGGCCGAACCTTCGAGCGCAGGCCCCAGCGGGCTCCCTGTAGCCAGGTCCCACACTCGCACGGTGTCGTCGGAGCCGACGGAGGCCACCAGGGTGCGGTTCTGAACTTTGGCAAGATTCGCGCGCAAGACCCAGTCAGTGTGTCCAAGGAGCGGGGGCCCCACGGATTCGCGAGTCACGATGTCGTAGATGTGGACGCCGTTTCCCTCGTACGTCGACAGAACCACCGGACGATCGTCGAGGAAAGCCACTCCGATCGCGTCGACGTTCAGAGAGAGCTTCTTGAGGTCGAAGTGCGCTTCCGGCGAACCGATTCGGGGCCCGGTGACCCGCCAGAAGTAGGCATGTCCGAGGGCGGTCGCGACGGCGATCTCCATGCCCTGGCCGACCGCGCGTACGGCCATGTACTGCACGCCGCCGATGTGTCCCGCCAGAGGAGGTGTCCGCAGGCGCCCGGTCACGTAGTCCCAGACACGAACTGTGCCGTCCCCACTGCTGCTTACGACGACCGGCGTGTCACGCAGAACCCCCAGAGCGACGCACCGCACGGAGTTGGTGTGTCCGGTCAGCGGCTCCCCCATGGGCGCGCCTGTCAGCGCGTCCCACACCCTGACTTCCGTGTCCTCTCCCCCGGTGAGCGCGACAAGGCGTCCCTCGACATTACCGAGAGCCACTGCCCGCACCCTCCCGAAGTGCCCCACCATGGGCGCCCCGACCGGGACGTTCCCACTCAGGTCCCAGAGCCGGGCCGTGCCGTCCCCGCCTCCAGTGATCACCACCGCCATGTCACCCGTCTGGTACAGGGCGACGCTGTGGACCTGTCCGCTGTACCTCTCCTCCGGCTGGTCGGCGGAGAGGTCCCAGATCCGGGCCGTACGGTCGCGGCCGACCGTGACCGCCAGCGAGGTGCCGGTGTGAGAGGCCAACGCGGCGGCCTGGATCTGGTCCACGTGGCCGCGCAGCGGCGGGCCGACCGGGCGCAGGCCCGGCAGTTCCCACAGCCTGGTCTCCTTGCGTCCGCAAGTGAGCGCGACCGGGCCCCCGTTGAAGCGTCCGAATACGACGGATCGGACCCCGCTGGCCCCGAAGTACCGGTGAGCAACCACGGGTTGGCCGATCTGACGCCGCTCCGCCAGGTCCCACATGCTCAGCAGTCCGCTGTTGTCTCCCACCAACAGGGTTGTACGGCCGTCGACTTCCCCCACACACAGCGTGGTGACCGACTCCGCAGGCCCGATCAAGGGACTGCCCAGAGCACGCGCGCTCTCCCCCTCCCCCAGCCCACTCAAGTCCCACACCCGAACAGCCCGGTCGTCCCC
>NZ_LIRL01000390.1 GCF_001419795.1 Streptomyces niveiscabiei | reverse complement strand
CCGCCGAGGCCCTCGACCTCCACCGCCGCAGCGAGCGCATCTGCCGCGCCGGGGTCCCCGGCCGTACGGCCGACGTCATGGCCATGTACCAGGCGGTCGCCCGCCAGCAGATCGGCAACGACCTTGCCGCGCTGGAGCGTTGGTACGAGGCCGAGACACCGTTGCGACAGGCGCTGGCCGCGTTCGACGCGGCGCAGATGCCGGCGTGGTCGGAACAGGCGCGGCTCGATCTCGGCCGCGTACTGGGGGCGACAGGTCACCCCGAGGCGCGGCAGGCCCTGACGACGGCACACGAAGCGCTCGCGGCGATGCGGAGCCCCCGGCAGGCGGAGGCCGCGGAGGCGCTGGCCGCGCTGGACGGGGCGTAGAGCTTCCCGTACGACGGCCCCTAACGCTGCTTCCAGTCCTCCACCAGAAGCCCGAGAATCACCTCGTCCACGAACTCGCCCATCACCCACGCCGCGGACTTCAGCACGCCCTCCCGTACGAAGCCGTTGCGTTCGGCTGCGGCCAGCATCGCCGGGTTGTCCGCGAGGGTCTCGACCTGGAGGCGGTGCAGGCTGCGGACGACGAAGGCGTAGTGGCAGAGAGTGGCTACGACGTCCGTCCCGTACCCCTTGCCCCGGGCGGACGGGAGGAGTTCGAGGCCGAGGTGGGCGTTGCGGTTGTGGGCGTCGATGTCCCACACGCTGGCGGCGCCGATCAGTTTGCCGCCCTCCAACTCGACGACGGAGAAGGGAACACGGTCGTCCCTGTCCGGATCCACATCGGCGCGGGAGTCCTTGGAGTCCGGGCCGAGGGGCACCCAGGGGCTGGAACTCGCGCGCGCTGCGTTGACGACGTCGTTGTGGAGCCCGGCACGGAGGATGGGGGTGTCGTCCTCGTGCCGGGCTCGAAGCCCGATGCGGGTGCCGGTGAGCATGGAAGGTTCTTATCGGGCGGGGTTGGAGGGCGGCAACTGGATTAGCGGAGGGAGGTGAGGGACGGTGGGGCATGGAACACCTCACGCAGCACACCCCGGAAACCGATGACACGAGCCTCGCGATGACCGTCGAGGTCCACGGTGTGTTCCGGCGGCACGCCTGGATCGATCAGGTCAGCGCCGACCACGATCTCGACGAGGACCTCTTCAGCCTCGTCGTCAAACGGGCCGCCGCGTACGGCTGGAGCAGCGCGTTCTTCGGTGGCCTGAGCGACCTCGCGGGCGCCCGCTGGCACCATGCCGATGCCGGGAACGATTGGTCGCAGGACGGCCGGAACCGTCGGCTGGCGTGGCTGACGGTGTACCCCACGGCCGGGATGGCCCGGCAGCACCGACTCCCTGCACCGCATGGGGGACGTGACCTTCAACGCGTTGAGCTCGCACGTCCCCCTGGGGCTCGCGCCCAACACCGCGCTTGACCTCCGGATGGACGCGGATTGGTACGCCCTCTCGTCGCCGGAGGCCAGGACCGGCATCACGGTGACGATCGCGGCGGAGTCGGAGTTCGGTCCGGTCCAGGTACTCGCCCATGCCGCTCAGCGGTCCGCCGGGCAACTGCGCGTCGATCAGAGCGAGTTGCCCGCCGGGACCGCTGA
>NZ_LIRL01000039.1 GCF_001419795.1 Streptomyces niveiscabiei | reverse complement strand
CCCCCCACCCGGTCTCCCGCAGCCGCAAGCCGGCCCCACAACAGGTCCGCCAGGCACCGCACCAACTCCGCCCGCTCGCACGGCCGTTCGCCCAGCCACCAGTCCCCGGCCGCGTGCATCATCCCGACGATCCCGTGACCCCACACCCGGGCCACCTGCTGGCCACCCGGTCCCAGATCGAGGCGCTCCTCGATGACCTGGGCCAGTTCCTCGCCCATCCGCTTCAGCAGGGGAGCGGAGTGCCGGCCGACGTCCCCCTCCGCCGGGTGCATCAGGAACCGGTACACCTGGGGCCGCGCCTCGATCGCCGCGAGGTACGTGTCGAGGGTCGCCTCGACGCGCTCACGCCGCTCCGCCGGGGCGTCCAGCGCGGCCCGCAGCGACGCCAGCAACGCGTCCGTGTGCCGCAGGGCGAGCGCGGCGTAGAGTCCACCCTTGTCCCCGAAGTGCCGGTAGAGGATGGGTTTGGTGATGCCCGCTTCCGCGGCGATCGCGTTCATCGAAGCCTGCGGCCCGTCCCGCAGCACCACCCGATCCGCCGCCTCCAGCAGTTCGCGCCGACGACGGTCAGCAGACCTCTGCTGGTCGGTCCGCTGTGTGGTGTCCATTTCGCTCCCCTGTGGTGTTTCGGTCACGCCTGCGCAAACTAACACCTGCGTCCGGAGTTGACTTTTCCTACTCACCGGTAACACACTTGGGTTACCGCTAGTAACATGCATTGTGCACCGCCGCGCTGGAGGAGTCATGGCCGAGTTCACCATGGAACTCAACGACGAGCAGAAAGAGGTCAGGGACTGGCTCCACGGCTTCGCCGCCGACGTCATCCGCCCCGCCGCCGCGGAGTGGGACGAGCGCGAGGAGACCCCCTGGCCGGTCATCCAGGAAGCCGCCAAGGTCGGCATCTACTCCCTGGACTTCTACGCCCAGCAGTACTTCGACGCCACCGGCCTCGGCATCCCGATGGCCATGGAGGAGCTCTTCTGGGGTGACGCCGGCATCGCCCTGTCCATCGTCGGCACCGGCCTCGCCGCCGTCGGCGTCCTCGCGAACGGCACCGAGGAGCAGATCGGCACCTGGATACCCCAGATGTACGGCGACGCGAACGACGTGAAGGTCGCCGCGTTCTGCTCCTCCGAGCCCGACGCCGGTTCCGACGTCGCCTCCATGCGCACCCGCGCGGTGTACGACGAGGCCAAGGACGAGTGGGTGCTCAACGGCACGAAGACCTGGGCGACCAACGGTGGCATCGCCAACGTCCACGTCGTCGTCGCTGTCGTCGACCCCGACCTCGGCTCCAAGGGCCACGCGTCCTTCATCATCCCGCCCGGCACCGAAGGGCTCTCCCAGGGCCAGAAGTTCAAGAAGCACGGCATCCGAGCCTCCCACACCGCCGAGGTCGTCCTCGACAACGTCCGCGTCCCCGGCTCCTGCCTCCTCGGCGGCAAGGAGAAGCTGGACGAGCGTCTCGCGCGGGCGCGCGAGCGGGCCAAGTCGGGTGGCGAGCGGGTCAAGAACGCGGCGATGGCCACGTTCGAGGCGTCCCGGCCCGCCGTCGGTGCCATGGCCGTCGGTACGGCCCGCGCCGCGTACGAGGTCGCCCTCGACTACGCCAGGACCCGCGAGCAGTTCGGGCGTCCCATCATCGACAACCAGGGCGTCGCCTTCCAGCTCGCCGAGATGCGTACGCAGATCGACGCGGCCCGGCTGCTGGTCTGGCGTGCCTCCTGGATGGCCATCAACGGCAAGCCGTTCACCGCCGCCGAGGGCTCCATGTCGAAGCTGTTCGCCAGCGAGACGGCCAAGACGGTCACCGGGCAGGCGATCCAGATACTCGGCGGGAACGGGTACACGCGGGAGTACCCGGTGGAGCGGATGCACCGGGACGCCGCGATCTACACGATCTTCGAGGGCACGAGCGAGATCCAGAAACTGGTGATCGCCCGCACCCTCTCCGGAATGAACATCCGCTAACGGTGTCTCAGAGGCGTGAGCTGCTCGATGTCGTAGCGCCTCCGCAGCTCCTCGATCGCCTCGTGGTCCGGCGGGCCCCCGCTCCCCAGGATCTCCAGCAGCTCCTCGAAGTAGCGCTCGTGATCCGGGGGCGGTGACGCCTGGAAGAACATCTTCGCCGGGGTGTCCGTCGGGTTCGCGAAGGCGTGGGGGCACCCCGGGGGGACGACGATGACCGTGCCCGGCGTCGCGCGTACCACCCGGCCGCCCGAACTCGACTCCCAGCGCTGCCAGTTGTCCGGCGTGCGGATGCGCGGCTCGAAGGCGAGGACGTCCAGCTCGCCCTCCAGGACGTAGAACAGCTCCTCGCTGTGCGTGTGGACGTGCGCCCCCACGTCGAACCCCGGCGGCACCTCCACCTCGAACGTCGACGCCGTCCGCGAGTGCTCCCCGGTCACCTTGAACGTCACCCGCTGCGCCGGCGTCTGGACGACCCGCCCGTGCCCCGGCGGTACGAGGAGACCCTCGCCGGCCGTCACCAGGTCACCGGCAGCGACTCGGGGCCACGGATCAACGCACCCTTCCTGAAGGGGACTTGATCGGCGGGAACCGCCAGCCGAAGGCCCGGCAGCCGGTCCAGGAGCGCGTCCACGAGCAACTCCTCCTCCATGCGGGCCAGCATGTTCCCGGGGCAGAAGTGCGGCCCGAACCCGAAGGCCACGTGGGGATTGGGGGAGCGGGAGAAGTCGATCTCGTCCGGCGCCGGGAAGACCGCCGGGTCCCGGTTCGCGGCGAGGTACGACACGTACACCGCGTCCCCCGCCCGGATGCGGACCCCCCTGATCTCGACGTCCTCGGTCGCGATGCGGGAGAGGCCGACGGCGTTGCGGTGGGGGAGCCAGCGCAGCAACTCGTCGATGGCGCGCGGCCGGATCGCCGGGTCGGCCCGCAAGGCCGCCACCAACTCCGGCCGGGACAGCAGGAGATGGAACAGCTGGCCGCTGTTGTTCGTGACGGCCTCGCCGCCGATCTGGAGGAGGACGGCCAGCCCGACGGCCTCGTCGAGGGTGACGTCCCCGCGCCCCACGGCCGCACCGAGGAGCGAGGCGACGTCCTCGCCGGTGGAGCCCTCGCGCAGGGCGATCAGGTCGGCGAAGTACGCGCCCATCTCGGCCTTGGCCTTCTCGCTGACCTCGCGGCCGTGCGTGGCGGACAGGATCAGCTGGGTCCAGGTGTGCATGACGTGCCGGTCGGCGGCCGGGACGCCCATCAGCTCGCAGATCACGGCGATGGGGAACGGCATGAGGACGGCCGCCGTGAGGTCGGCGGGCGGGCCCTCGGCGAGCAGCGCGTCGACCAGCTCGTCCAGCATCGCCCGCGAGCGCTCCCGGATCCGCTCGACGCCCCGCGTGGTGAACGCCGCGGCCACCGAGCGCCGGATGCGCGTGTGGTCCGGCGGGTCGAGGAAGCCGACCGCGCCGCGCTCGGGGATGAAGTGCGGGGCGAGCCGGGTGACCGGCCGGTCCATGACGGCCTCGCGGCTGAACCGCGGATCGCTGACCGCGAACCGTACGTCGTCCATGCGCGTCACCAGCCACGCCCAGCCCTCCCCGTTCGGGAGCTGGATCCGGGTGACCGGGCCCTCGGCCATCAACTCCCGCAGCACCGGGTCGAATGCGGTGCCCTGGAGATCCAGGGCGGGCCACTGCCGTACC
This sequence comes from Streptomyces niveiscabiei, assembly GCF_001419795.1. Lineage (GTDB taxonomy): Bacteria > Actinomycetota > Actinomycetes > Streptomycetales > Streptomycetaceae > Streptomyces > Streptomyces niveiscabiei. Next base: position 9,475 of record NZ_LIRL01000039.1, on the reverse strand, counting down.
GCCTGGGCGATCGTCTCCTCGGTCATGCGCGGCTCCAGCGTCCGAGCGCCATCTCGGCGGTGATCCCGGGACCGAACCCGGCGAGCAGGCCGCGCGCCCGCTCGGGGGCGCCGCCCTCGTCGAACAGGCGGCGCAGCGCGTCCAGGACGACGGCGCTCGCGATGTTGCCGTACTCGGTGAGCGTGGCGCGGCTGAAGCGGAAGGCGTGCGGGTCGACCTGGAGGAACTTGCTCAGGTCGTCCAGGATGCGGGGGCCTCCGGCGTGCACGATGTAGAAGTCCAGGTCGGCCGCGTCCCAGCCGTGCGTGCCGGCCAGCTCCTGGAGGGCCGGGGCGAGGGGTTCCATCGTCGCCGGGACCCGCTTGTCGAGGAGGAAGTGGAAGCCGGTCGCCCGGACGTCGTACATGATCCACTCCTCGGTCTTCGGGATCAGGTACGAGCCGTTGCGCTCCAGCGCGATGCCCTCGCCGCCCCGGCCCCGCATGACGGCCGCCGCGATGCCGTCGCCGAACAGGCCGTTGGACAGCAGGGAGCCGATCGCGAGGTCGGTCGGCTGGTAGCACAGCGAGCAGAACTCGCAGGCCACGATCAGGGCGTTCGCCTGCGGGTACGCCGTGCAGAAGTCGTGCGCCCGGTTGATCGCCGCGCCGCCCGCCGCGCAACCGAGCTGCGCTATCGGTATCTGGCGGGTCGAGGGGTCGAAGTCCATCTCGTTGATCAGCCACGCCGTCAGCGACGGCATCATGAACCCCGTGCACGACACGTACAGGATCACGTCGATGTCCGACGTCAGCAGCTCCGCGTCGTCCAGCGCCCGCTGCACCACGGCCGGCACCCGCGCCTTCGCCTCGGCTATGTAGACCCGGTTGCGCTCCTCGAACCCCGGATGCTTCAGCGTCTCCTCGATCGGCTGCACGATGTGCCGCGTCCTGACCCCCGTGTTCTCTATCAGCCGCAGTGCCAACGGCAGTTGAGGATGATCCGCGTGCCGCTCCCGCGCCAGCTCCAGCGTCTCCTCCATCGTGATCACATACTCCGGCACCGACACCGAGGGCCTGCACAAAGTAGCCATGACCGGATCCTGCTTTCGCCAGGGGATGCTCCCCTCACGATCACTCGGGGGACAGGCGATCTCGCGCGGAGTTACTCCATTCCAGCGACGCTCCGCCGGTGCCCGCAGTTCAAGGTCGAATCCCCGCCACCAGGTCCGCCGTCGCCGTCAGTCCACTGTGAATCGTCGGTGCGATCCGTGTCCCCGCCAGGAAGAACCCCAGCAGCAGGCACGTGACCACGTGCGACACCTTCAGCCCCCCGTTGCGGACGAACACCACCACCAGAATCAGCAGCAGTACGACCAGGGAAATGGACACGGCCAACGCCAAACCTCCTCCACTACGTCCGCTTTCGCGGCGTTCGGCCGCAAGTGTGACGTAGGGGAGGGGTGCCCCGGCGGAGTGACCTGTCCCTCGAACGGGTGGTTACGCGGCCTGGTGGGTGTCGAGGAAGACTTCGAGCCCGGCGAGGTCGTCGGTGTTGAGGTAGTCGACGCCGGCGGCGAGAAGCTCGGCCCAGAGGGCGTCCCGCGCGGGCCCGGCGATGTCGGGCGTGGCCCAGAAGCGCACCTTCTGCCCCCGCTCGTGCGCGGCGGAGACGATCCCGCGCAGCCGCTGCCGCTCGGCCTCGGGGAAGGGACCGACGCCGAGCCAGGTGAAGTTGAGGGTCCAGTTGTCGCTGATGAGAGGGATGAGGGAGGCGGGCGCCGCGGTGCCGAGGTCGGCGAGGCGGCCGTCGTAGAAGGCGCGCCGGAAGGCCTGCGCCTCCAGGGGCCCGCGCGCGGCGCGGTCGCCGGAGACGACGGCGGTGACGGAGCCCTTGCGGACCCGGCCGTGGGCATACGTGGTGAACAGCCCGGGGTAGCGCCGGAGATGGCGGTCCAGCGCCAGGTACGTCGAGGACCCCTCGGTCTTGATGTCGATGAGGAGCTGAACCGGCTGACGCCAACCCCGGTACACGGAACCGTGGTTGGCGCGCACGCGGGCCGCGAGGGGCTCCAGGTAGAGGGATTCGAGCGTCCGGGTGGGGTCGAGGTCGCTCACCTCGTGGCCGATCAGCAACTGGTCGCCGACGAGGAAGATATCCGCCTCGACGCTGCCGAACCGGTGGTCGAGCGCGTCGAAGAGGGGCCGGGTGTGCTCGTAGTCGTTGTGGGCGTGCGCGCGCCACAGCGGCTCCCGGCGGCCGGGGTGCCGCTCGGCGGCGAGCGCGCTGACGCCGGGCAGGGCGACGGTGCTCGCGAGGGCGGCGCCGAACGCGCCGAGGGCTCTGCGACGGGTGGTGAGGGCCATGCGCTGCTCCCTGTCTCGTGGGGGTCCCCCGCGAGTATGCGGGCGTGGACACCTCAAGAGGAGGAAGCAGCACAGGAGTTGGCCGGACGTTCACCGGGACGCACGAAGGCGACGAAGAAGCCCGCCCCAGGTGGGACGGGCTTCACCGGGCGAAAACCCTTACGGCGCCTGGAGGTCGACGAGTCCGGCGAGAGTCGTCCGGTGCGCGCCGGCCGTCCCGTACGCGATGGAGTCGGCCTTGGCCCGCTTCAGGTAGAGGTGGGTCGGGTGCTCCCAGGTCATGCCGATGCCCGCGTGCAGTTGCAGCGCCTCTTCCACGGCCCGTACGGCGACCGGCGAGGCGTACGCCTGGGCGACCGCGACGGCCACCTCGACGTCCTCGCCCGTGGCGAGCGCGTCGGCCGAACTGCGGGCAGCCGCGCGGAGGTTGACGACCTCCAGCCACACCTGGGCGAGCCGGTGCTTGAGCGCCTGGAACCCGCCGACGGACCGGTTGAACTGCTTGCGGTCCCCCAGATAGCGGACCGTCTCGGTCAACGCCCAGTCGGCGACGCCGAGTTGCTCGGAGGCCAGCAGCCCGGCGGCCGACCGCAGCGCACGGCGCACGGCGGGCCCGGAGTCGCCGAGGCGGCGCCCGGGAGCGCCGTCGAGCGTGACCGTGGCCAGCGGCCGGGTGAGGTCGAGGGACGACTGCGGGGTGAGCGTCGCGTCGGCGGCCTCCACGGCGTACAGCCCGCCGTCCTCGGCAGGGACCAGCAGCACATCGGCGGCGGCAGCGTCCGCGATCCCGGTCAACTGCCCGTGCAGGCGCCCGTTTTCGAGGCGGACGACGGAGTACGCGGTGCCCGGCGCGCGGTGCAGGCCGACGGCGAGGGCCCCGACGGCACGGCCCGACGCGAGCCGCTCCAGCAGCTCCGCGTCCCCGCACTCCAGGAGCGCCTCGGTGGCGACGACCGCGCTGGACAGATAGGGCACGGGAGCGACGGCCCGGCCCAACTCCTCCAGGACGACGGCGACTTCGCGGTGCGAGGCGCCCTGGCCGCCCTGCTCCTCGGGGACGAGGAGCCCGGCGAGGCCCATGTCCCCGGCGAGCAGCTTCCACAGGGCGAGGTCGTGCGGCGCGTCCGACTCGGTGCGCGCGATGACCCCGGCCGCGTCGCAGTGGTCGGTGAGGAGGTCCCGTACGGCGGACCGCAGGGCCTCTTCCTCCTCCGAGTACAGCAGGTCGCTCATCGGGCCAGGTCCTTCCAGGCGACGTCCTTGTCGGTGCGCGGCTCGGCGGGCAGGCCCAGGACGCGTTCGGCGACGATGTTCAGCAGGATCTCGGTGGTCCCGCCCTCGATGCTGTTGCCCTTGGCGCGCAGGTAGCGGTAGCCGGCCTCGCGTCCGGTGAAGTCGACGAGTTCGGGGCGGCGCATCGTCCAGTCGTCGTACAACAGGCCCTCGGAGCCGAGGAGTTCGACCTCCAGGCCGCTGATCTCCTGGTTGAGCCGGGCGAACGCGAGCTTCATCCCGGCGCCCTCGGGTCCGGGCTGCCCGGCGGAGAGCTGCTGGCGCAGCCGGTCGGCGGTGAGCCGGGAGACCTCGGACTCGACCCACAGCTTCAGCAGGCGCTGGTGGAGTTCGTGGGTGCGTAGTTCGGGGCGTTCGCGCCAGGTCTTCGCGACCGGCCCGATCATCCCGCCCTCGCGCGGAATCCGCATCCCGCCGATGGCGACGCGCTCGTTGTTCAGCGTGGTCTGCGCGACCCGCCAGCCGTCGCCGACCTCACCGAGCCGGTGCGCGTCGGGGACGCGGACGTCGGTGAGGAACACCTCGTTGAACTCGGCCTCGCCGGTGATCTGCCGCAGCGGGCGCACATCGACGCCGGGGTCGGTCATGTCGCACAGGAAGTACGTGATCCCCGCGTGCTTGGGCACGGTCGGGTCGGTGCGGGCGATGAGGATGGCCCACCGGGCGTTGTGCGCGCCGGACGTCCACACCTTCTGCCCGTTGACGACCCAGCCGTCACCCTCGCGTACGGCGCGCGTCCCGAGCGCCGCGAGGTCGGACCCGGCGCCGGGTTCGCTGAAGAGCTGGCACCAGACCTCCTCGCCGGTCCACAACGGCCGCAGGAAACGCCGGTGTTGCTCGGGCGTCCCGTACTTGAGGATCGTCGGCGCGGCCATGCCGAGCCCGATGCCGTTGCGCCGGGCGTCGTTGTCGGGCGCCCCGGCCGCCGCCAACTCCGCGTCCACGACGGCCTGGAGAGCGCGCGGCGCGTCCAGCCCGCCCAGACCGACGGGGTAGTGGACCCAGGCGAGCCCGGCGTCGAAGCGGGCGCGCAGGAAATCGAGCCGGTCGGTGCTCGCGGGCGGGTACGCCGCGAGCAACTCGCCGGCCAGGCGCTTCAGTTCGGTCGCGTCGGTCATGCGGAGACCTCCACGACGACGCGGCCCGTGGTGACCCCGTCGGCCAGCTTCTGCACGACTGCGGCGGCGCCGGCCAGCGGGACGCGCTCGCTCACCAGCGGCTTGATCGCGCCCCGCGCGGCGAGTTCGGTGAGCTGCTCGTGGCAGTGCTGGATCAGCTTCGGGTTCTTGGTGGCGTACAGGCCCCAGTGCAGGCCGAGCAGCGAGTAGTTCTTCACCAGGGCGTGGTTCAGCGAGGGGCTCGGGATGGAGCCGCTGGCGAACCCGACGACCACGATCCGTCCCTCGAACGCGACGACCTTGGCCGACTGCTGGTAGGCCTCGCCGCCGACCGGGTCGTAGACGACGTCGGCGCCCCGCCCACCCGTCGCCTCCTTCACGGCGCCGACGACGTCGTCCGCCCGCCGGTCGATGACGACGTCGCAGCCCAACTCCCGGGCCACAGCGGCCTTCTCGGCACCCCCGACGACGCCGATGACCCGCGCCCCGGCCGCCTTCCCGAGCTGCACGGCCGCGCTCCCGACCCCACCGGCGGCGGCGTGCACGAGCAGCGTCTCCCCGGCTTCGAGGCGGGCACGCCGGTGCAGTCCGAACCACCCGGTCTGGTAGCCGATGTGCAGGGCGGCGGCCTCGGCGTCGTCCAGCGACTCGGGCGCGGGGAACAGTGCGGCGGGGTCGGCGACGGCGTACTCGGCGAGCGCGCCGAACGGCAGGACGGGGTTGCCGATGACCCGCCGCCCGTCCTCGGTCTCCCCGCACAGCTCCACGCCGGGCGTGAACGGCAGCGGCGGCCTGACCTGGTACTGCCCCCGGGCCATCAGCACATCGGGGAAGTTGATGCTCGCGGCACGCACCTTCAGCAGGATCTGGCCGTCACCGGGCGTCGGCCGCTCCACCTCGGCGAGCCGCATCACCTCGCCGGGCTCGCCGTTCTCGTGCACTTGCCATGCCTGCATGTGGTGCCTCCACGGGGGACTACGTCGTCTGACCGAGGTCACTTCGCATACTAAGCGGTCGCTTGCCGGGAGGGAACCGTCAGTTTCCGTCGGAGCGGGTCTCGGAACGGCCCTTGGGCCGGGCCCGCACATGCATCCGCTCCCCCTGCGGCCCGAACAGGCTCAAGAACTCCACCGGCCCCTCTCCCGTGGACCCGAACCAGTGCGGCACCCGCGTGTCGCACTCCGCCGCCTGCCCGGCCGTCAGCACCACGTCGTGCTCCCCCAGCACCACCCGCAGCTTCCCCGACAGCACGTACAACCACTCGTACCCCTCGTGCCTACGCGGCTCGGGCCGCTCCTCGCTCTGCGGCACCAGCACCTTGTACGCCTGAAGCCCGCCCGGCTGCCGGGTCAACGGCCAGAAGGTCCGCCCATGCCGGACGAGCGGCTCGGACCTGACCCGGGGATCCCCCACCTTCGGCGCCCCCACCAGCTCGTCCAGCGCCACCTGATGCGCCTGCGCGATCGGCAGCAGCAGCTCCAGCGACGGCTTGCGCAGCCCCGACTCCAGCCGGGACAACGTACTGACGGAGATCCCCGTCGCCTCCGACAACCCCGCCAGCGTCACCTGCCGCTCCTTGCGGACACGACGCAACCGTGGCCCCACCTCGGCGAGAACTTCGTCCGTACTCATACCGCGCATTGCATTTTCGGCAACAGGGTTTGTCAACCCCGCAGTACTCCAGGATGTGCGCGAGCCACCCCCGTAGGACGATGGCCCTATGCTCCTAGCCCGGCTGGCCGAGGTCTCCCGGGAGGTCGCCGCGACCTCGGCGCGCTCCCGCAAGACGGCCCTGCTCGCGGACCTCTTCCGCGAGACGGCCCCTGAGGACGTCCCCGTCGTGATCCCCTACCTCGCGGGCCGCCTCCCTCAGGGCAGACTCGGCATCGGCTGGAAACTCCTGAGCCGTACGCCGGACCCGGCCCAGGACCCGACGCTCACCGTCACCGACACGGACGCCCGCCTCACCGCCCTCGGCAAGGTCGCGGGAACCGGCTCCCAGGCCGAACGGGCCCGCCTGCTCACGGAGTTGATGGCGCGGGCCACGGCGGACGAACAGCGCTTCCTGCGGGGCCTGTTGACCGGCGAGGTCCGCCAAGGAGCCCTGGACGCGCTCGCCACGGAAGCCCTGGCCCAGGCAACTCAGGCACCCCCGGCGGACGTTCGCCGAGCGGTGATGCTGGCGGGCTCCCTGCAACCGGTCGCCCAGGCCCTCCTGGCCGACGGCCCACCGGCCCTCTCGGAGTTTCAACTCACCGTGGGCAGGCCGGTGTTCCCCATGCTGGCCCACACCGCGACCTCGACCGAGGAAGCCCTCACCAAACTCGGCCCGTGCGCGATCGAGGAGAAGCTCGACGGCATCCGCGTCCAGCTCCACCGGGACGCCTACGAGATCCACGTCTACACCCGCACCCTCGACGACATCACCGACCGCGTCCCCGAACTCACGGACATCGCCCGCGAGTTGACCAGCACCGCCTTCATCCTGGACGGCGAGATCCTCGCCCTGGACCCGACGACGAACCGCCCCCTCCCCTTCCAGGAGACCGCCGGAAGGGTCGGCTCCCGCGTCGACGTCACGAAGGCCGCCGCTGCCACCCCCCTCTCGCCCGTCTTCTTCGACGCCCTCTCGGTGGACGGCCGCGACCTCCTGGACCTCCCCTACACGGACCGCCACGCGGAACTCGCCCGCCTGGTCCCGGAGCCGATGCGGGTCCGCCGAGAACTCGTCACCGACCCCGGCCCCGCCGCGACCTTCCTCGCGCAGACCCTGGCCCGAGGCCACGAGGGCGTCGTCCTCAAAGCCCTCGACTCGCCCTACAGCGCGGGCCGCCGAGGCACCTCCTGGCTCAAGGTCAAGCCCGTCCACACCCTCGACCTCGTCGTCCTCGCCGTCGAACGCGGCCACGGCCGCCGCACCGGCAAGCTCTCCAACCTCCACCTCGGCGCCCGCACGGCCGACGGCGGCTACGCGATGCTCGGCAAGACCTTCAAGGGCATGACCGACGCGATGCTCACCTGGCAGACCGAACACCTCGGCGCCCTCGCCGTCGCCGACGACGGCTGGACCGTCACCGTACGCCCCGAACTCGTCGTCGAGATCGCCTACGACGGCCTGCAACGCTCCTCCCGCTACCCGGCCGGCGTCACCCTGCGGTTCGCCCGCGTCGTCCGCTACCGCGAGGACAAGCGCCCTGAGGACGCGGACACCGTCGAGACCGTCCTCGCCGCGCACCCGGAGGTACGGCCGTGAAGCGCAGCGCGGGCCTGCTCCTGTTCCGGCGCCGGGACGGCCGTACGGAAGTGCTGCTCGGGCACATGGGCGGGCCGCTGTTCGCGCGCAAGGACGCGGGGGCGTGGACCGTGCCCAAGGGGGAGTACGGCGACGGCGAGGCGCCCTGGGACGCGGCGCGGCGGGAGTTCCGGGAGGAACTGGGGCTTGAGCCGCCCGACGGGGAGGCCCTCGCGCTCGGGGAGGTCCGGCAGGCCGGCGGGAAGCTCGTCACCGTGTGGGCGGTCGAGGCGGACCTCGACCCGGCGGCGGTCGTCCCGGGGACGTTCCGGATGGAGTGGCCGCCCAGGTCGGGACGGTTCCAGGAGTTCCCCGAGCTGGACCGGGTCGCCTGGTACGGCCTCGACGAGGCGCGCGGACTCGTCGTACCCGCCCAGGCCACGTTTCTCGACCGCCTCGCTGAGCACCCGTCCCCCGAAGGAGGCCCACCATGACCATCGCGACGGTGAACCCGGCGACCGGCGAGACCCTCAAGACCTACCAGCCCATGGACGCCGAGGAAGTGGAACGGCGACTGCGCCTCGCCGAGGGCGCGTTCCGGGCGTACCGGACGACGTCGTACGAGGAACGCGCGCGGTGGCTGACCTCCGCCGCCGACCTCCTCGACGCGGACCGGGGCGACATCGCCCGGACCATGACGACCGAGATGGGCAAACCCGTCCTCCAGGCCCGCGCCGAGGCCGCGAAGTGCGCGAAGGCGATGCGCTGGTACGCCGGGAACGCGGCGGCGCTGCTCGCGGACGAGGTCCCGGCGACCGCCGACGTACGCGACTCCGGCGCGGAACGCGTCCTCGTGCGCTACCGGCCGCTCGGGCCCGTCCTCGCGGTCATGCCGTGGAACTTCCCGCTGTGGCAGGTGATCCGGTTCGCGGCGCCCGCGCTGATGGCGGGGAACGTCGGTCTCCTCAAGCACGCGTCGAACGTGCCGCAGACCGCGCTCTACCTGGAGGACCTGTTCCGGCGCGGCGGGTTCCCCGAGGGATGCTTCCAGACGCTGCTGATCGGGTCGGGCGGCGTGGACGAGGTGCTGCGCGACGAGCGGGTCCGCGCGGCGACCCTCACCGGGAGCGAGCCCGCCGGGCGGGCCGTCGCCTCCGCCGCCGGGGACATGGTGAAGAAGACCGTGCTCGAACTGGGCGGCAGCGATCCCTACGTCGTCATGCCGTCCGCCGACCTCGACCGCGCGGCCGAGGTCGCGGTGACCGCGCGCGTCCAGAACAACGGGCAGTCGTGCATCGCCGCGAAACGGTTCATCGTGCACGCCGACGTGTACGAGGAGTTCGTCGAGCGGTTCGTCGCCGGGATGCAGGCGCTGCGGGTCGGGGACCCGCTCGACGAGGAGACACAGGTGGGGCCGCTGGCGAGCGAGCAGGGGCGGGCCGACCTGGAGGAACTCGTCGAGGACGCGCGGCGGGGCGGGGCGCGGG
>NZ_LIRL01000389.1 GCF_001419795.1 Streptomyces niveiscabiei | reverse complement strand
CTACGCCCCCTCCGCCGCCGACCGCTGGGCCCCCGAACCGGACAAACGCCCCGGCCGCACCGCCTTCCAGCGCGACCGGGCCCGCCTCCTGCACTCCTCCGCCCTGCGCAGGCTCGCGGGAAAGACCCAGGTGGTCACGCCGGGCACGCAGGGCCCGGTGTGGGACGCCAGCCCCCGTACGCGCCTCACGCACTCCCTGGAGTGCGCCCAGGTCGGCCGGGAACTCGGCGCGGCCCTCGGCTGTGACCCGGACCTCGTCGAGGCGGCCTGCCTCGCGCACGACCTGGGCCACCCGCCCTTCGGCCACAACGGCGAGCAGGCGCTGAACGACTTCGCGAAGGACTGCGGCGGCTTCGAGGGCAACGCCCAGTCCCTGCGCCTGCTGACCCGCATCGAGCCGAAGCGCTTCACCGAGGACGGCTCGGTGGGCCTCAACCTCACCCGCGCGACGCTGGACGCGGCGACGAAGTACCCCTGGCCGAGGGGCGAGCACCCCACGGACCCGGCGTCCCCCAAGTTCGGCGTGTACGACGACGACCGCCCGGTCTTCGACTGGATCCGCAAGGAGTCCCCCGGCACGCGCGCGTGCTTCGAGGCCCAGGTCATGGACTGGTCGGACGACGTGGCGTACTCGGTGCACGACGTGGAGGACGGCCTGCACGCGGGCCACATCGACCCGGCCGCCCTGTCCTCGCGGGCGGAACGCGAGGAGATCTTCCGCGTGGCGGTGGGCCGGTACGTCCCCGGGGACACGGATCCGGCCGAACTCGCGGCGGCCCTGGACCGCCTCCTCGCGCAGGACTGGTGGCCGCACGGCTACGACGGCACGGCGGTCGCCCAGGCCCGCCTGAAGGACGCGACGAGCCAGCTGATCGGCCGCTTCTGCCTCGCGGCGGAGGGCGCCACCCGCGCGCGATGGGGGTACCACCCAGGCCGTTCAGGCACTGGGGGAGGCACCGGCCGTCTCACGCGCTACGCCGCCGAGTTGGTCGTCCCGCGCGAGACCCGCCTGGAGTGCGCCGTCCTCAAGGCGGTCGCCGACCGGTACGTCATGCAGCGCGCCGAACAGGAGCGCCTGCGCGCCGACCAGCGGATCGTCATCACGGAACTCGCCGAGGCCCTCACCGCGCGGGCGCCGTACGGCCTTGACCCCCAGTTCCACGCGCTGTACGTCAAGGCGCCGGACGACCACGCCCGCGAACGGGTGATCGTGGACCAGATCGCGTCCCTCACCGACGCGTCCGCGAGAGCCCTGCACACACGGCTGACGGGCCGCCCCTGAGATCGCCCCGCCGGGGCACTACCCCTTCCCCCCGAACGTTGCGTGCGGGACGCTCGCATGTGGCGACACCCTTACGAGGAGGCATCAAGTGGTCGACGCGGATCAGACGTTCGTCATCGTCGGAGGTGGCCTGGCCGGTGCCAAGGCCGCCGAGACGCTCCGTGCGGAGGGCTTCACCGGGCGCGTGATACTGATCGGCGACGAACGCGACCACCCCTACGAGCGCCCCCCGCTCTCCAAGGGCTACCTCCTCGGCAAGGACGACCGCGACAGCGTCTTCGTCCACGAACCGGCCTGGTACGCGCGCAACGACATCGAACTGCACCTCGGCCAGACGGTCACCGCGATCGACCGCGCCGACCGCACGGTCCGCCTCGGCGACGGCACCCTCATCCGGTACGACAAGCTGCTCCTGGCGACCGGCGCCGAGCCGCGCCGCCTGGACGTCCCCGGCACCGGCCTCGCGGGCGTCCACCACCTGCGCCGCCTCGCCCACGCCGAGCGCCTGCGGCACGTCCTCAAGGCCCTCGGCCGCGACAACGGCCACCTGGTGATCGCGGGCGCCGGCTGGATCGGCCTGGAGGTCGCCGCCGCGGCGCGCACGTACGGCGCCGAGGTCACCGTCGTCGAACCCGAACCGACGCCCCTGCACGGCGTCCTGGGCCCCGAACTGGGCCAGCTCTTCGCCGACCTGCACGCCGAGCACGGCGTCCGCTTCCACTTCGGCGCCCGCCTCACCGAGATCACCGGCCAGGACGGCATGGTCCTCGCGGTGCGCACGGACGACGGCGAGGAGCACCCGGCGCACGACGTGCTCGCGGCGATCGGCGCGGCCCCGCGCACGGGCCTCGCCGAGGCGGCCGGGCTCACGCTCGCCGACCGCGCGCACGGCGGCGGCATCGAGGTCGACGCGAGCCTGCGCACCTCCGACCCGGACATCTACGCCGCCGGTGACGTCGCCGCGTTCCCGTTCGCCGACACGCGCCTGCGCGTGGAGCACTGGGCCAACGCCCTCAACGGCGGACCGGCCGCCGCGCGCGCGATGCTCGGCAAGGACGTCACCTACGACCGGGTGCCGTACTTCTTCTCCGACCAGTACGACCTGGGGATGGAGTACAGCGGCTGGGCGCCGCCCGGCTCGTACGACCAGGTCGTCATCCGCGGGGACGCCGGGAAGCGGGAGTTCATCGCGTTCTGGCTGCGCGAGGGCCGGGTCCTGGCCGGGATGAACGTGAATGTGTGGGATGTCACAGAGCAGATCCAGCGGCTGATCCAGAGCGGCGCCGAGGTCGACCCGGACGCCCTCGCGAACCCCGCCACCCCTCTGGAGTCCCTGGCCGCCTGAGCTCGTACGGGGGCCGCCTCGGCATCGGACTGTCGGTCGGCCCCCGTAGAATTCCCGCGTGGCAGGACGGATCAACGACGAGGACGTGAAGGCGGTACGGGACGCGGTCCCGATCGACGCCGTGGTCTCCGAGTACCTCCAACTGCGCAGCGCGGGCGGCGGCAACCTCAAGGGCCTGTGCCCCTTCCACGACGAGAAGTCCCCGTCGTTCCAGGTCAGCCCCAGCAAGGGCCTCTTCCACTGCTTCGGCTGCCAGGAGGGCGGCGACACCATCACGTTCGTGATGAAGGTCGACCACCTCACGTTCTCCGAGTCGGTCGAGCGCCTCGCCGCGCGCGCGGGCATCACGCTGCGCTACGAGGAGGGCGGCTACAACCCCTCCCACCAGCGCGGCGAACGCATCCGCCTGGTAGAGGCCCACAAGATCGCCGCCGAGTGGTACGCCGAACAGCTCGCCACCAGCCCCGAGGCCGACACCGGCCGCATGTTCCTCGCCGAGCGCGGCTTCGACCAGGCCGCCGCCGTCCACTTCGGCGTCGGCTACAGCCCCCAGGGCTGGGACCACCTCACCCGCTTCCTGCGCGGCAAGGGCTTCAGCGACCGCGAACTCACCCTCTCCGGCCTCTCCCAGGAGGGCCGCCGCGGCCCCATCGACCGCTTCCGCGGGCGCCTGATGTGGCCCATCCGCGACATCGGCGGCGACGTCGTCGGCTTCGGCGCCCGCAAGCTGTACGAGGCCGACACCGGCCCCAAGTACCTGAACACGCCGGACACCCCGATCTACAAGAAGTCCCAGGTCCTGTACGGCATCGACCTCGCCAAGCAGTCGATCGCGAAGTCCAGCCGCGCGGTCGTCGTCGAGGGCTACACCGACGTCATGGCCTGCCACCTCGCGGGCGTCACGACCGCCATCGCGACCTGCGGTACGGCCTTCGGCGGCGAGCACATCAAGATCCTGCGCCGCCTCCTGATGGACAACGGCAGCGCGCGCGTCATCTTCACCTTCGACGGCGACGCGGCGGGCCAGAAGGCCGCCCTGCGCGCCTTCGAGGACGACCAGAAGTTCGCCGCCGAGACGTACATCGCGATCGCCCCCGACGGCATGGACCCCTGCGAGCTGCGCCTCGCCAAGGGCGACGAGGCGGTCGCCGACCTCGCCGAACCCCGCACGCCGCTCTTCGAGTTCGCGCTGCGCCAGATCGTCGCCCGCTACGACCTCGACACGCCGGGAGGCCGCGCCGCCGCGCTGGACGAGGCCGCCCCCGTCGTCGCCCGCATCAAGAACAGCGGCGCCCAGCACGAGGTCGCCGTCCAGCTCGCGGGCCTGCTCGGCATCCTCGACACCCAGTTCGTCGTCAAGCGGGTCGCCCAACTCGCCCGCTGGGCCCGCGGCAAGGGCGACGCCCCGGTGCCCGCGGGCGGCCGGCGCCAGCCGTACGAGGAGAGCCCCCGCCCCGCCGTCAAGGGCCCCGCCCTCCAGCTCCGCAACCCCGTCTACGCGACCGAGCGCGAACTGGTCAAACTCGCCCTCCAGCGCCCCGAGCTGGTCTCCCCGGCCTTCGACGCGTACGGCGTGGACGAGTTCACCTGCGCCCCCTACGCCGCCGTCCGCCAGGCCATCCTCGACGCGGGCGGCGCCGAGTACGGCATCGAGGACGCGCAGGACTACCTGATGTGCGTGCGCGAGGTCGCCCCCGACGACACGGTCCGCGCGATGGTCACCGAACTCGCCGTCGAGCCGATCATGCGCCGCACCGTCGACGAGGTGTACGCGGGCGCGCAACTGGTCACCGTCCGCCGCCGCGCCGTGGAACGCCGCATCCACGACATCCAGTCCCAGCTGACCCGCCTCGCCACCGCCGGCGACCCCGCCCAACTGGCCGCCGTCCAGAACGAGTTGTGGATCCTCCAGGAGTACGACCGGGCCCTACAGGCACACGGCGTCGCCGCCCTCTGAGCCGAACGTCGCCGCGAGAGCCCGCAGCAGCCGCCGCACGAACTCCCCCTCCGCGTCGGCGAACCGCGGGAACTCGGCGACGAAGTGCCGCCACTCCACGTACCGCAGCGCCTCTGCCACGTCCTCGAAGCGGACCTCGTGCCGGTGGTACTCGGGCCACTCGCCCCCCGCCTCGAACACCGCGTGCAGCAACGCGTAGGGCAGCGGGTGCCGTTCGGCGAGCAGGACGGCGTCGTACAGGTCCTTGCCCTGGGAGTACGTGTCGAGGGTCAGCCAGAGCACCTTCCAGGCCAGCGACAGCGCGGGAGTCGCCCCCAGGAGGACGGCACCGCCCGGGAGTTCGACCGGCTCCGGCTCCTCGGGCAGCCGCTCCCCGAACACGAAGTCGAGCTGGACGTGCCCGCCCGGCAGCCCCGGCGCCGTCCACGGCAGGACCAGCCGCCGCCCCGGCACCCGCTCGTACGTCCAGATGTCCTCCGCGACCGCCCCCGCCGCGTCGAATCCCTGTGCGGCCTCCTCGGCGGCTTTCGCGATGCCGTCGAGCATCCTGGCCGTCCGGGGGTCGCCGAGGCCCCAGGAGCGCGGTACGACGACGAAATCGAGGTCCCCCGGCTCACGCGCCGCCTCCCCGAACCACGCCGTCATCAGCATGCTGCCGCGCAGGACGAGCGCGTCCGCCCACTCCGAGCCGCCGATCACCCGCAGGACCGCCTCCAGGGCGCGCCGCCGGGCCGCCCGCCACGCCTCGGTGCGCGCCGGGTCCGCGAAGGCGGGGTCGGCGGCGCGGTAGGCGTCCTGGTGCTGCTTCATCGACGGGTCGAAGACCAGCTTCTGCGTGACGTCCTCACCGGGGACGGTCCGCAGCGTGGACGGCAGGTCGACGTACCGCGTCCCGTTCTCGTCCGGCGTCATGCCAGCCACCCCTCGTCCACCGACTCGTCGCTGTCGTACAGCACGAACTCCCGCTCGACGGAGAGCACTTCGAACCCGGCGAGCGCGTCCAGCAGTTCTCCCAGCGCGCGTCGCGCGCCTCCCGCGTCCGTCCCGCGGCACCGCTGCGTCACGAACCGCTCGTGCCGCCGCCGTACGTTGCGCGAGAGGTGCGCCCCGAACGGCACGACCAGCGCGGCGAGTTCGGTAAGGCCTACCCCTTCTCCCAGCCGCAGCTTCACGTGGTGTTCGAAGTAACGCCCCTCCCCGCAGGGCCCGTCCGGCACCTCGGGAGCCCATGGCGCCGACTCGATCTTCACGCGGACCGGCGCGAACCCCGCCGCCCGCAGGGACCCGGCGACCGCCCGCGCGCGGGCGC
>NZ_LIRL01000388.1 GCF_001419795.1 Streptomyces niveiscabiei | reverse complement strand
CACGTGTGTACCCGCTTTGCCCCCCGGCAAAGCGGGTACACACGTGAGGCGGTCGGTGAAGTGCCCGTCTCTGATCTCCGTCACCGTGCCTCTGCCGCAGTTCAGTCCCAGGTCCCGCACGGCCTCCTGTACGGGCAGATCACCGGTCCCCGAGATGAGGCAGGTTCGGTAGTCGTGCGCCTTCAGCAACGCGATCAGGTCGCCGACGAAGGGAAACAACTGGTCGCGGCATGCCTGCCAGCTGCGGGTGGCCGTACGCCGGGCCTGTTCCAGGGATACTCCGTGCAGTGCCAAGGCGTACTGGCGATAGGCCTCGGCCAGCGCATCAGAGTGTGAAGAGGGTGCGGCTGCGTAGCGGTCGATCGCGGCCAGGCAGGCATGCACGGGCTCGGGCCGGCAGACTCCGTCTTCCATCAGATCGCGCAGATAGCGCTTCCCCACGACTCCCGGGAAGAGCGTGCCGTCCATGTCCAAGAAAGCGAGTTTCATGGATTCTCACGCGTCCCTGTGGATGCTGAGCGAGGCGATTCGCTCAAGCGCGGAGGCAGCCGCGGAGGGAATGCGCGCTTGCTTCAGGACAGCGAGGGACTCCTCGTAGCGAACAGCGATCATCTTCTCCACCGCCGCGGGAGCATCGGTGGCCTTGAGCACGCTGCGCACCGCCGACGCTCCTTCCTCGTCCAGGAGCGGATCTCCCACCCATCGCCGCAGTACGCTCCGTTGTCCGGGGTCGGCGCGTTGGGCCGCGATGGCGAGCAGTACCGTGCGCTTTCCCTCACGCAGGTCGTCCAGGACCGGTTTTCCTGTGGTGGCGGCGTCGCCCAGTACCCCCAGCAGGTCATCGCGCAGTTGGAACGCTTCCCCCAGAGGCAACGCGAAACGGCTGAGCAGACCAAGCAGCGCCGTGTCGGCTCCGGCGAGAGTCGCTCCCACGTGCAGGGGGCGCTCAACCGTGTACTTCGCGGTCTTGAAGCGGGCGACCGTCAGCGGGAGTTGCTGGTCCTCCAGCGCTCCCAGCGGCGCCAGCAGGTCGAGGTACTGGCCGTAGTGCATCTCCTCACGCATCGCGTCGAGCACCCGCCCCACGAGCACACGCCGGGACGGCGCGATGTCTGCTTCGGTGACCAGTTCGTCAGACCAGGTCAGCGCCATGTTCCCGATGAGGATCGCGGCGCTGACGCCCAGATGATCCGTTTCTCGGGCTGCGGCATACCGGTCGGCCAACGCCCTGTGGACGGCAGGCTGCGAGCGCCGGGTCGCGCTCTGGTCGATCACGTCGTCATGGATGAGGGCGAACGCCTGGTACAGCTCCAGAGCGGCAGCCAGTCTGATCACGGTTTCGGGTGATCCGCTGCCACCGGCGGCCTGCCAGCCCATGACACACAGCAGCGGGCGGATCCGTTTCCCGCCCGCGGTGATGAACTGCCGCAGTGTCAGGGGGACTTCGGAGGCAGCCCCCAAGGCTGACGCCTGACGGGCCTTTTCGCCGAGGAATTCCTCCAGGCACGTCGTGACCTTGCGGCGCACAACGTCAAGATCTGCAGACGCATCGAGGGAATGTGAGTCGGCCACAGCAGCAACCTTTCCTCCACACACGCGGGCACGGGTTCCAGAGGCTTACGACCCGCAGACCGTGAGCCTCATGAGATGTGTCGGGTGATCCTGATCGGCGTACATCAGTAGAAACCGCGAAACCGGGGACCTCACCTGTGAAGCACTTCTTCGTACGGTTGTGAGCCGGCGCAGCGTCACGTCGCGGCTCCCGGCCCGCCCCGCGTATGTCGGCGGTCGAGGTCGTCAACGGCGACCGGCGGGTGCAGGGATCACGGGAGGGCGTCTCCGGAGTCCGGGGTCCTGGTCAGGGCCAGGGCTTCTTCGAGGAGCGCTTCGACGATCTTCGATTCGGGAACGGTCTTGATGACCTGGCCGTGCCGGTAGATCTGGCCCTTGCCGTTGCCGCAGGAGACGCCGAGATCGGCTTCGCGGGATTCGCCGGGTCCGTTGACCACGCACCCCATGACGGCGATGCGCAGTGGTTCGGGGAATCCGTCGAACGCGGCCTCAACCTGGCCGGCGAGCCTGTGGATGTCGACCTGGAGTCGGCCGCAGCCGGGGCAGGAGACGATCTCCAACTTCCGCGGGCGCAACCCCAGGGAGGACAGGATGTGGCACCCGGCCTTCACCTGTTCGACGGGCGGTGCCGAGAGGGAGACACGGATGGTGTCCCCGATCCCTTCGGACAGCAGAGTTGCGAAGGCGACGGCGGACTTGACGGCTCCCTGGAAGGCAGGGCCCGCCTCGGTCACCCCGAGGTGCAGCGGGTAGTCGCAGCGTGCGGCGAGAAGCCGGTTGGCGGCGATGACCACCAGCGGGTCGTGGTGCTTGACTGCAATCTTGATACTGTCGAAGCCGTGCTCCTCGAACAGTGAGCACTCCCACAACGCCGACTCCACCAGTGCCTCCGGGGTCGCGGAGCCGTACTTGGTGAGCAGTCGGGGGTCGAGGGAGCCGGCGTTCACGCCGATGCGGATCGGCACCCCGGCCGTCTGGGCAGCCCGGGCGATGTCACCGACGCGGTCGTCGAACTTCTTGATGTTGCCGGGATTGACCCGCACGGCGGCGCAGCCCGCGTCCAGCGCCGCGAAGACATAGCGGGGCTGGAAGTGGATGTCGGCAATCACCGGGATCGGTGACTTGGCGACGATCTCCGGCAGGGCGGCCGCGTCGTCGGCCGAGGGGACGGCGACGCGCACGATGTCGCAACCTGCGGCGGTGACTTCGGCGATCTGCCGCAGCGTGGCATCTACGTCGGCGGTGTTGGTGGTGGTCATGGTCTGCACACTCACCGGAGCACCGCCTCCCACGGGCACTGCCCCGACCAGCACTTGCCGGGTTGGGCGGCGCACCGGAGACTGCTGCGCCGGCGTGGTCGGCATTCCCAGATCGATAGAGGTCATCGAGCCGTCTCCAGGTCGTGGGACTCGGTGGCTGTCGCGGGAAGGATGTCCCGCAGGGCGGCACGGACCGCGCGGACGATGCCGGCTCCATCCAGCCCGGCCTCGGCGAGCAAGGCGGTGCGGGAGCCTTGGGCGATGAACGACTGCGGCAGCCCCAGTGGCACGATCGGCGTGGCGACCCCTTCGGCGCGGCACAGTGCGGCCAGGGCCCAGCCCACACCACCGGTAGCGACTCCGTCCTCGACGCTGACCACCAGCTGGTGGCGGTCCGCCAGCGTCGCCAGGGCAGGATTGACGGGCAGCACCCAGCGCGCATCAGCAACCGTGACCCCGATCGTCTGGTCCTGAAGGAGCCGGGCGGCGTCCAGCGCCGCCGCGGCCAACGGGCCGACCGGAACCAGCAGCACTTGAAACGGCCGCTGCGGGCTGTTGAGGAGGATGTCGATCCCGTCCTCGCGGGTCAGGGCCGCAATCTCCGGTCCGGTGCTGGCTTTGGGCAGGCGCAGCGCGGTAGGCCCTGCGCAGTCCACGGCTTCACGCAGCAGGCGCCCGAGTTGTTCGGTGTCACGCGGCGCAGCGATCCGTAGTCCGGGCACCATGGAGAGCAGCGACAGGTCCCACATGCCGTGGTGGGAGGGGCCATCGGGACCGGTGATGCCGGCCCGATCCAGCACGAACGTGACGGGCAGTCGGTGCAGCGCGACGTCCATGAGGATCTGGTCGAAAGCTCGGTTGAGAAAGGTGGCGTAGATCGCCACGACCGGATGGAGGCCTCCCATGGCCAGTCCTGCGGCGCTGCTCACGGCGTGCTGTTCCGCGATGCCGACGTCGAAGACCCGATCGGGGAACCGCTGCTGCATCGAGTGCAGGCCGGTCGGCCGCAGCATCGCCGCCGTGACCGCCACCAGCTCGGCCCGCTCACTCGCCAGTTCGGCCAGTACCTGGCCGAAGACGCTGGTCCACGACCGGGCCGGGGCTCTGACGGGGGTGCCGGTCGAGAGGGTGGGAGGGCCGACCGAGTGCAAGCAGTCCGCCTCATCCTGCTCCGCCGGCGGGTAGCCCTTGCCCTTGACCGTCATCACATGGACCACGACCGTACGGTGAAGAGCCCGGGCCTGCCGCAGTACTTCCTCGACCTCCTGGGTGCTGTGCCCGTCGACGGGCCCGAGGTAGACGAAACCCAGATCGGTGAACAAGTTCCGGCGTACCAGTGCGCCGCCGGACTTGAGCTCGGTCAGATGGGTCGCCAGGGCGCCGTGCGTGCGTCCATAGGAGCGGCCGTTGTCGTTGACAACGACGATCACCGGGCGTTCGGGCGCCATGCCGAGGTTGTTGAGGGCTTCGAGGGCCATGCCGCCGCTCAATGCCCCGTCTCCGATGACCGCCACCACAGCCCGGTCCGGCTGCCCGGCCAGGTGACGGGCCTTGGCAAGGCCGTCGGCGTACGAGAGCGCGGTGGAGGCATGGGAGTTCTCCACCATGTCATGCACCGACTCTCGTCGAGAGGGGTAGCCCGACAGCCCACCCTGCCGCCGCAACGTATCGAAGTCATCGGCCCGCCCGGTGACCAGCTTGTGTACGTACGTCTGATGCCCGGTATCGAAGATCAGAGTGTCGTGAGGTGAGACGAACACCCGGTGCAGGGCGAGCGACAGCTCCACCACCCCCAGGTTCGGTCCCAGGTGCCCGCCCGTCGCACACACCTTGTTCACCAGGAAGGCCCTGACGGACGCGGCGAGGTCGTCCAGCTCCCGCGCAGTCAGGTTCCGCAAGTCGCTCGGGCCTGTAAGAGCATCAACCCTTCGGGTGAGCGGCTGTGTCATCGGAGCCATCTCTCCAGTCGTCGTCGGCGCAGCTCCAGGGAACAGCCCACAGGGGGCCAAGGAGCATCCGGGCGGCTCGGACTCCTCCACACTGAACGCGAAATCCCAGCGCACACAAGGCGCAACCCCCCCGCGCTCTGATCCGTACACGACCGAGGAAGCACGCCGGGGAGATCCGCGAAGCGCAAAGAGGTACTCCGGTCGCCCACCCGCGTATACGCCGATGCAGCCCCCCCGTACGCCCCCGCGGTCACGCTCCGGCGCACGTGACGGGAGAACACGGGAGCACGAGTAATGGTCAAGCCCTGTGGATCGGTTGTGGTGGTTCAGGCTGCGTGAGCCTCGGAGCGTTCGATGAGCTGACCGAGTTCGAATCGAGCCCCGGCCCGGACGGGAGAGGAATGCTCAGTACCTGCGGATCGGCCTCGGGAAGGGTGCCTCGCAGAACGCGGACGGCACCACCTTGAACGGCTTCCTGATCGACGAGACCGTCCACGAAGGGGCGAGGCGCATGCTGTCCGCCGCCCTGGAAGCCGAAGTCAACGCCCACATGGAGGAGTTGGCTGATCAGCGGGACGAGCACGGCCGCCGGACGGCTGCGCCGCAGGGGCCTCGGCGATCGTCCGCCCAGTTCCGACAAGGAGCGGCACAAGAAGCGCAATCCCGTCGAACGGGCGATCACCATGCTGAAGCACTTCCGGGCAGTCGCCACCAGATACGACAAACGAGCCTACGTCCACCTCGGCACCGTCACCACAGCCTCACTCGTCATCTGGCTCCGCTCGTGATCGCCAGGACAGCCCCTGAGCATCAGAACGAGGGCCATCACGGGCGCCATCACGGCGCCCTGCCCGGCGTACGCGGCGAGCGCCGCCCGGACCCGGTCCCGCCGACGTCCGGACCGGGTGTACTCCCCGACGCGGAACGTCCACTCACCGCGCTTCCCGGCGCGCAGGAGCGAGACTCCCGCGTCGCCGCAGACCAGATCCGACGCGGTGCTCCAGTTCAGCAGTCGGGCCCGGCCGGGGTCGGCCCCGTACCGCGTGAACACCTCCTCGGGACTCAGCCCGCGGGCGAAGGTGACACACACCCGGGCCATGGCCCAGCGGAGCGAGTCGACCGCGATCGTGTTCGTGCACAGCCTCCGTCGTCAGGGGAACGCGCGGGTCCCCCCGGCGTGCCGCGCCACCCGAAGCTGCGTCTGAGCAGATGGTTGCAGCCGTCGAGGACTCCCACCCCGTCAGAGCGAGATCTCCGCAGCAACTCGAAAGCTCTGTGGGCAACCCCAGCGTTTTCCCGTCCTGCGTCAGATCCCGAAACTCGCGTGGTGACTGACGCTCGCCCCGGACAGCGGCCCCTGTTCGCCCTCCGCCGGAACCGGCCCCGGGCCAGGGCCCGGGGCGAGCCGGACGCGTGGGTGGCACCTGCCGTCCAGGGCGACCCGACACGTCACGCTGAGCCTCGTCCGGCTTCACGGCAGCGGGGTGCCGCCGGTGGCGTTGACGATCTCTCCGGTGATGTAGGACGCCTGGTCGGAGGCGAGGAAGACGTAGGCGGGTGCCATCTCGGCCGGTTGCGCGGGCCGGCCGAGAGGTGACTGCTTCCCGAAGTGCGCCGGGTCGGGCATGGTGGCGGGGATCAGTGGGGTCCAGACCGGTCCGGGTGCGACGGCGTTGGCGCGGATGCCGCGTTCGGCGAGCATCTGGGCCAGGCTGTGGGTGAAGGAGATGATCGCGGACTTGGTCATGGCGTAGTCGAGAAGGTGCGGGCTGGGCTGGTACCCCTGCACGGACGCGGTGTTGATCACCGAGGCGCCGCGCGGCATGTGGGCCAGGGCCGTCTTGGTGAGCCAGAACATCCCGTACAGGTTCGTCTTCATCACCCGGTCGAACTGCTCGGTGGTGAGGGCCTCGATCCCGTCCGGCTGGGCCATCTGGTAGGCGGCGTTGTTGACGAGCAGGTCGA
>NZ_LIRL01000387.1 GCF_001419795.1 Streptomyces niveiscabiei | reverse complement strand
TCGTCGGCTACGGCATGCTGGGGGGGGGGGGGGGGGCGGGGGGGGGCTCTTCCGCGACGGATGGGCTACCCGGCAGTGGGAGTGAGCGCTGCCGCACCTGGCTGACTTCCA
Source organism: Streptomyces niveiscabiei (assembly GCF_001419795.1). GTDB lineage: Bacteria > Actinomycetota > Actinomycetes > Streptomycetales > Streptomycetaceae > Streptomyces > Streptomyces niveiscabiei. Next base: position 7,764 of record NZ_LIRL01000387.1, on the reverse strand, counting down.
CGCCTGGCGTGATGGCCTGCGGGTCGAGCCGGAAGGCGAGCGGGCGTCGCCGTCGCAGGATGATGACATTGGTGCTTCTGTGCGCCCCCGAATGCACCCTCCAGGCGCCCCGCGCTCCCCTCCTACCGTCATGGAACAGCGGGGGCCGGAAAAGTCTGGCCCCGACGGGGAGCAGGGTGCGGCAGGTGACCGCACCGACCTGACGTCGGCCGCATCTGCCCACCTTGGGGATGGGGGCGGTATGGGGTCCCGTCGCAGGACTCATGACAGCTTCGAGCAAGCGGTGCAGGCCGCCGTGTCGACGTTTGGGGCGGAGGTCACGCCGAAGCTGAGAGGCAGTGGGTGGCAGGAAGACCAGCTGCGGGGACCGATGGAGAACATGATCCGGTCCATATGTCGCGGGCTGGGTTTGGACGTCACCCTCATCGGCGAAGTCCCACTCGTCGACATGGGAGCCCGCCCTGACTATGCCGTCGAGGTCGGGGGCGCCCTCGTCGGTTACATCGAGCTCAAGAAGCCGGGCACCCAGGCAGACCCGTCTGACTACACAGGCCGCAACGCCGAACAGTGGGCGAAACTACGGCTGCTCAACAACGTTCTGCTCTGTGACGGGAACGAATTCTCCGTCCATCAAGAGGGCCAACGGGTTGGTGAAGTGGCCCATATGAAGGGCTCGGTTCTCACCTCTGGATCCCGGCTTGCCCCCGCCGACGGGACACTCGCGCGGGTGCTGCGCGATTTCCTGACCTGGGAGCCGCAGACACCTCGTACCACGAGTCAACTCATCCGAGCAGTCGCCGGGCTCTGCCAACTTCTGTCGGAAGAGGTCGGAGAAGCGATCGCACAGGAGAAGAGCCGTCGACGTCCACCGGCGTTCACGACACTCGCCAAGGACTGGCGACACCTGCTGTTTCCGGAAGCAACCGACGCCCAGTTCGTCGAGCAATACGGTCAGGCAGTGGTGTTCGCACTGCTGCTCGCCAGGGTGGAGGAGATCAATTTCGAAGGGGAGACCGTGCATGAGATCGCCACGAAGCTCGGCAAGAAGCACTCGTTGATGGGGCAGGCCCTGGATGTCTTGGCCGGCGACTCTGTTGCCGGCTTGTCCACCACGCTGAACACATTGCTTCGGGTCATCGGCGCGGTCAGATGGGATGTGCTGGACGATGGCACCGGGGACGCCTACTTCCTGTTGTACGAACACTTTCTCCAGATCTACGACCCCGACCTGCGGATACGCACAGGCTCGTACTACACACCGCGTGGCATCGTCTCGGCCATGGCCCGGCTCGTCGAGGACGTCCTGAAACGGGAGGGTTTCCGTATCCCGTCCGGCTTCGCTTCTCCCGATGTGGTCCTTGTCGACCCAGCCATGGGCACCGGCACCTTCCTCCTGTCGGCGCTGGAGCTTGCCGCCGACACCATCACCGAGGCAGAGGGCCCAGGTGCGGTGGGCCCACGCTTGCGAGAGATGGTGGGACGTCGGCTGGTCGGTTTCGAGATGCAGGTCGGTCCGTTCGCTGTCGCGGAACTACGCATGCACGCCATGCTCAAGCAGTACGGGTCCGCGGCCCCCGCCCAGGGACTCAGGCTGCTGGTGGCTGATGCCCTGGACAGCCCGACAGCCGAGTTCAACTGGATCCCCCACACCTACCGGGCGCTCGCGGAATCCCGACGCCAGGCCAACCAGGTCAAGCGGGACGAGCGTGTCATGGTCGTCATGGGCAACCCGCCTCACGACGCCGTGAAACGGGGCGCCGGTAAGTGGGTGGAACGAGGGGAGCCCGAGGCGGACATCCCGGCTCCGTTGGGGGCCTTCCGGCAACCTGGCAACGGCAGGTACGAGTCGAAGATCGCCAACCTCTACGTCTACTTCTGGCGCTGGGCCACCTGGAAGGTCTTCGACGCACACGACGACGTGCCATTCGGTGTGGTCGCGCTGATCACGCCGAAGGCATGGCTCAAGGGCCGGGCGTTCGCCGGAATGCGGCGCTATCTACGCGAAACCGCCGACGAAGGCTGGATTGTCGACCTGAGCCCGGAGGGCCAACGTGCGGATGTCGCGACCCGGATCTTCCCCGAGGTGGCCCAGGAATTGTGCATCGCGATCTTCGTGCGATGGCGGGACAGCCCCAGGCCACGGACAGATCAGCAAACTGCAAAGGTAAGACACCTCAAGGTCGGCGGGCGCAGAGACGAGAAGATTGAACGCCTGACGACACTCACGCTCGACGACCCCGTATGGCGTGAGTGCGCCACAGGTGAGACGGACGCCTTTCTGCCACCCGGCAGCGACCTGTGGGAGTCCTGCCCACAGTTGAGAGATCTGATGCCGTGGTCGTCTCGTGGCGTCACACCTGGGCGCATGTGGGTCTACGCACCGGACGAGGACACACTTCATAGACGGTGGCAGCGCTTACTCGCCGCAGATACCGAGAGACGCGCCGAGATGCTCGGACGCTCTGGTGAGCGGGCGCCTTCAGACAAGGTCCCGCCCCTGCCAGGAGTTGAGTCTCACGGGCGGATACCGCTCGCCGCCGAGCACAGGACAGACCCTCAAACGGTGCGCATTGGATTCCGCTCGTTCGACCGGCAATACGTCTTGCCCGACAGCCGATTGATGGAGCGAGGCAGAGCGGACCTTTGGCGTGTTCGCAGCGACCGTCAGATCTACACCGTTGAGCAGAACGCCCACCCGGTGGTCAACGGTCCGGCACTGGTCTTCAGCGCCCTCATTCCTGATATGCACTACTTCAACAACCGCAGCGGATGCGCCCGTCCTCTCTACCGCAACGCCGCAGGTACGTTGCCCAACGTCACGCCCGGGCTGCTCCCTCTGCTCTCCGGGCGCCTCGGCGTATCAGTCGTCGCAGAAGACCTGCTGGCCTACATCGCCGCGATCGCGTCCCACCCGGAGTACACAGCTCGATTCCAGGAAGACCTTGAGGTTCCGGGCGCCCGAATACCTCTAACCACTGACCAATACCTGTGGGAGCGGGCGATTGCCATCGGCCAGCGAGTCTTGTGGCTGCACACCTACGGCGAGCGATATGCCGACAAGACGGCCGGAAGGCCGTACGGCAGGGTGTTGTTGCCACGCGACCGTCCCCGATGCGTTGAGGAGATTCCAGACGATGTGGAAACCATGCCGGAGAAGCTGGCGTACGACCCAGTGACACAGGATCTGTGGGTAGGCAGTGGACGGATCAGTCCGGTGTCTCGTGCGGTCCGGGAGTACGAAGTGTCCGGGATGAACATTCTCGACAAGTGGTTCGGCTACCGACGGAGGAACCCCGCCGGCAAGCGACGCCTCGAACTGGACCATGAGTTCGCTCGGCGCTGGCTTCCCTCATGGACAACGGAACTGCTGGAGTTGCTGAATGTCCTTGGCCTGCTCGTGCGAGAGGAGCCAGCACAGGCCGATCTCTTCAATGATGTGTGCGCAGGCCCACTGATCACGGTGACGGACCTGACCGCAGCGGGAATTCTCCCCGTTCCCACAGAAGCAACGAGGGCGCTGAAGGCAACATCGGACGCGGGCGACGCACTATTCGACCTGTAAGCGAAAGAGCGGCCCCCGAACTACGTGCGCCGCACCTACATCGCTGCTGAACGTGCTGCGCAGCCGACTTCTTCTGCGTGAGCGGACGGGTTGGCACGGGCCGAGACCTGACAGACTGGCGATCATTCCGGATGTGTCCTGACCAGGTGGTTCCGGGCACCGAAGAACCGTCCGGAACCACCCAGCAAGCTTTGGCCAGGACTTTTAATCCATTGGTTGTGGGTTCGAGTCCCACAGGGCCTACGGTTCGTGGGCGGAGTCCTCTTCAGCCTGCTGCGCGGCGCCCGAGTCTTCTTGTCGACTCGGGCGCCGCGGCGTCTGTTCGGACGAAGCGGCATTGGAGTTCCGGAACCGTCGCCAGGCGTCACGGGTGCGACTGGCTGAGTCGATCAGGTCGGGAAACTGGTCCAGAAGCCCTTTCAGCGCGAAGAGAAGTACTGAGATCACGCCTGCCATGGCGAGGATCGAGATGATGACTGTGTCGTCCACTGGCGATTAAATGTGGTGGATCTGTTCGTACTTGGCCAAGATCTGTCGAGCTTGGCCCGACATCCGGGTCTCGGCGCGGTCGCGGGCGATCTCCGCGATCTCGGCCGGCGAGTAGCCGAGTTTGCGGAGTGCGTTGAGGGCGATGCTGATGACATCCACCATCTCGCGTGCGGCGGCTTGATCGTCACCTGCCTCCAGGTGGCCTCTGAGCTCGTCGAACTGGATCTGTGCGGCACGTTCGAAGTGCGAGATGGGCTTGCGTTCCATCTCGTTCTCGACTTCGAGCCAGGCGTTCCATATGTCCTGGAACGGTCCCAATTCGCCAGGCATGGAACCCTCTTTCGCACGGTTGGGTGCGGTCGGTGCCGCGCAGGTGCGTCGAGAGTAGCAGGATGAGTTTTATTGCGTAGATGATTGCGTAAAAATACTCGTACCGAACTCAGTCCTGGTCGTTGGCCAGTGCGCGCAGCCTGTCGAGGTCGAGCACTACGAACTTGTGCCTGCCTGTTGTCACCAGCCCTCGGTCGCGGAGTTTGCGCAGGGCGAGTGTGATCGCCTCCCGGGATGCGCCGACTCGGCTGGCCAGCTCCTGCTGGGAGAGTGTCACGCCGATCTCCCACCGCCCGTCGACTTCTCTGCCTGCTCCCGCCGCGAGGTCGAGCAGCATGAGGGCTACACGGCGTGTGACGTCGAGACGGGAGAGTGTGGCTCTCTCGTTGTCCGACTCCCGTCTGCGGCGGACGGCGCTTCGGTACATCTGCGGCCAGAGGTGGTGTCGGTCGACGAACGCCACGAGGTCCTCCGCGGTGATGTCCAGACCGACGACATCACTCACGGCCTTGACCGTGGCCGAGCGTGGTTCACCCGTCAAGGCGCCCTCGTCGCCCATGAGTTCACCCGGGCCGCGGACGGCGAGCAGTACTTCGGAGCCGTCGAGGGCGGTCTGTGTCACCGCAGTGTTTCCGCTTCGGATGATCAGTGCGGAGCGGGAGGGCTGCCCCTGCCAGAAGATCACGTGGTTGGCGGGGAAGCGGACTTCGGTTCCCAGGGACTCCAGCTCTTGCCGCTGCTCTGCCGAGGTCGACACGGTCACGTCACTAGCCATGCCGCTGAGTGTAGTTCTGTGCAGAGGAATGCCTCGAAATGCTCAACCAGGTGGTGGGGAGGGTTCCTGTCGCCGGTCCGGCGATGTTCCGGGGGGTACTGCTTGAGTGTGAAAGAAGGCTGTGGAGAGTGGCTGGAAGTCGAGCCTTCGGAGAGTGATTCGGTGGTCGAGATATGCCTGCTTCCTGAATTTCATGGCTTTTTGCCCGAATCCATACATCTCGTTTCGGCCGATTGGCGTTGTTGAGTCGGCGTGCGGATCCGGGCACCTTGCCGGCAGATATGCGAGCCGCGCATGCAGGCCGCAAGAGCAGCGGGGAGAAGCAGGTGCGGAACGGGCTGTTGGCTGTCGGAGTGGCCGGGTGTCTGGTTGTGGGCGTGGCGGGGCCGGGGGTGGCTGTTTCGGACACGGGGTCGACGCCGTTGCCGGGGACGGGGGCGAAGGTGGAGGTCAACGCTTGGCACTGCAACGTCTACGCGGACAAGTGCTCGTTCAAGACGTCCACGAAGACCCTCAAGGGCGGCAAGAAGTACAAGGTCCGGAAGATCACGAACATGGCGACCGTCAAGGCCAACGGCTGGCAGGCGACGCTGGCGCTGAGTCCGAGCGGTACGCAGGTGAGTGAGAACACCCGGCAGGTCAGCTGGACGAACGAGAACACGTGGATCGCGGACATCAGCGGGATCGCGGATCCCGGGGGTTCGATCAACACGAGTATCACCACGTGCTCGGACGGGGGCGCCTTCAAGGCCGGAGTCAAGGCGTTCGCCTCGGCCTGTGCCAACGACTGATGGCCGGCAAGGGGATGCTCGCCGGCGCGGGTGCGGCGCTCGCCGCGCTGGTGCTGGGCGTCGTGATGCTGGACGGCGGCGAGGTCGAGCGGCCCGCGCGGCCCGGCGAGGACCTCGCCCGGCAACTGGACGCCCTGCGGGGCGCCAACGACCTGGTGCGGGCGGGCCGTGCCGAGGTGGGCCGGGATCCGGCGCTGTACCCGACGGCGTACGGCCGTCTTGAGGCCGGAGTCGGGAAAGGAACCCCGCCCCCGGTCCACCCGGACGCGTTGGCGGGCCTCGCACGTGACGACCGGCTGGACACCCCGGCCTGGCGGGCGCACTACGTCTGTCTCGCCCTCGCCGAGCCGCCAGAACCCGAACCCGGCCTCAGCTCGGAATCCGGCCCGCGCCCCGGCTCGCAATCCCGCCCCGGCTCCGCACCCCGACCCACCTCCGCACCACTCCCCGGATCCGCCGCCGCAGTCCTGAGCAGAGCCGGGATCCGCGAGCGCGCCGAGAGCGAGACGCTCGCCTACCTGAAGGCCCCGGACGCGGACGACGACGCGCTGACCTCGCTCGCGACCAGGGCCGCGTTCCTGCGGACGGCGCGCTGTCTGGGCCGGGGCGCGGACGTGCCCCGGGAGGCGCTGGAGCGGCTCGCCGCCGACGCCGGGCGCGCTGATCGGGCCGTACCCGTCCTGTACGCGGTCGAAGCGCTCGCGGAGGCCGGCGTACGGGCCGAGGGGACGCGGGTGCTGCGCACCGGTCGTACCGGGGAGTGCGGGGACGCCATGCAACTGGCCGCCGTGTCCCTGCTCGGGAAACGGACCGTCGCGCGGGAGTGTCTGCGGCCCGCGCTCGCCGACCCCGATCCGCAGACCCGGTGGCTGGTCCGGCGGGCGCTCGGCGGGAGCGGGGCGTTGCCCGCCCCGGTGGCCGAGGTGCGCGGCGACGGGCTCGTCGCCAAGTCGCCCGCCCAGCTCGGCACGCTGACCGCCACCTACAACGCCGTACGGGCGCTGACCGCGAGCGCGCGGCAGAAGGACGTACCGCCGTGGCTGACCCGGCGGCTGCGGCAGCTCGGCGCCGACCCCGCGCTGGACCCGTCCGACCGTGTGCTGCTCGCGATGGTGTGCCACCGGCTGGACCTGGACTGCGGACCCCAGGCCGCACGGGGCAGGGCGGAGGCCGCCGCGCTCACGGTGCCCGCGCGGCTGACGACCGGGAACCGGCGCGGCTGGTACGGCGCGCTGGCGGCGCGGGCCGAGTTCGGGCTCGGGTGCCGCCGTACGGCTGTCGCGGCGGCGCGGGCGCCCGAGGTGACGGTGCTCGCCGACGCGGGTTGCTCGGCCCAGGCCGAACGGCTCGGCGCGGGAACCGATTTCGTCGCGCAGGCCGGTGCCGCCCTGCGGACGGGAAGGCTGACGGCCGCCTCCGACGCCGTCCAGGCGGCGCTCGCCGCCGGGCAGAACGTCCCGCAGGAGTTCTGGGACGGGCTGCCCGCCCAGCTGGAGCGCTACCGGGACCCCGAGTTCCCCGACCTGTACGCCGACGCGCCCGGCGGCGTCGCCTCCGCCGAGGCGACCCGGGCCGCGTACTACCTCCTGGCCTGACGCGACCTCGACGAGAACCCGACGAGCCCCCTGACGAGACAAGGACACCGTCGTATGCCCACCGCCCCACCACCCGCCGTCGAAGCCGAGGCCCTGTCCTTCACCTACGACTCCGGGGGCGGGCTGGTCCACGCGGATCTGGTCGTCGAGGCGGGGGCGACGGTGGCCGTCCAAGGGCCGTCGGGATCGGGGAAGAGCACCCTGCTCGCGCTGCTCGGCCTG
>NZ_LIRL01000386.1 GCF_001419795.1 Streptomyces niveiscabiei | reverse complement strand
ACCTCCTTCACCAGGGCGGCGTCAGGCGCTCGCGGGCACCGGGGCGTCCTGCACACGCGGCCAGAACTCGCGCACCCAGCGCAGCACGTCCTGCATCACATGGTGGTTGCGGTTCGGGCGCAACGCGCCGAGCTGGAAGAACATCACGCCCTCGCTCGGCGGGCCGAGGAACGTCAGCCGCGCGTCCGCCGTACCGTCCTCGCGCACCGGGTGGAAGTCCGCCGTCAGCTCCAGGCCGCCCGGACCGAAGTCCGGCGCCCCGCCCTGACCCGGGTTCACCCACTTGTGGACCAGCCCGTGCCGCAGCAGCGCCGGATACACCGGCCGTACGTCGTTCTCCGCGTCGAACGGGTGCACCCGCGAGTCCACCAGCACGTCCAGCTCCACGTCAGCGCCGGTCGTCGGACCCTGCACCCGGAACCTGCCGGTCGCCGCGTCCGTCGTCAGATCGGCGCCGGGGCCCACCGACACGTCGACCAGGCCCGCGCGGATCGCCGCCCGCACCTTCTCCATGACCTCCAGCGCGGCCCCGTTGCACAGCCGGTTGTGGTGGCGCATGTACACGTCGAGGAAGTTCTGGTGCGAGGCCGCCGTCAGGCCGCCGAAGTCCACCGCGTACGCCAGCGTGTCGCGCAGGTCGCGCCAGACGCCGTCGGCCGCCGCCTTCGCCGGGTTCGTCAGGTTGTCCTGCGCCGCCCAGCGGTGGTCCACGTCCAGGAAGTCCAGCAGCGCCGCCCGGTACCCCTCCGCGTCCCGGTGCCCGTCGCGCGGGATCGGCCACAGGGTCCGCTCCCACGAGAACCGGTTGTCCGCCGCGTACGTGCCGTGCCGGTACGGCGACGGCGTCACCGCGACCGCCCGCGCGAACCGCGCCCGGTCCGACTCCGCGAGTCCCGCCAGCCGCGTGCCCGAGTCCGGGCCGAACACGACCTCCAGGTAGCGCGGCAGCAGCCCCTTCGGCAACGCGGCGTCCCCGCCGCGCAGTACGGCGTCCAGCGCCTCCACCACCGGGTCGAGGTACCGCTCGACCGCGCCCGACAGCCGGGCCACCGCGTCGGCGGACGACGCGCCCGCGCCCGCGTCCGCGAGGAACGCCTCGTACTCGGGGCGCACCGCCGCCTCCAGCGCGTCCCCGAACTCCGGCCCGAACAGCGTCCGGTAGTACAGCGCCGCCATCTCCAGCACCACGATCGGCAGCACATGCCGCTCGAAGTCCAGCTGTACGCGCGCCAGCCCGCCGATCGTCACCGGTGTGCCGCCCTCGGACACCCGCAGCGCGTCCACCGCCGCCTCCGTCAGGAACACGCCCCGGTGCTCCAGGGCGTCCAGGTCGCGCTCCTTCGCGTTGTACGGGCGCGCGAACGTGAACAGGCCCGAGCGGCTGAACACCGCGATCGACGCCGGCTCGTCGCCCGACGGGACGTACAGCAGCTGGCCGTCACCCCGGTCGACGTACTTCCCGCCCCGGCCCTCCGTCAGGTGCAGGATGATGTCGATGCTGGTCAGGCCCATGCCGAGGCAGCCGACCACCGAACCCGGGCCGGTCGACTCCTCCGGGATGTGCAGCTCCATCGGGTACGCGGACGGCACGAACACCGCGCCGTGCTTCTTCGCGAACGCGTTCCACTTCGCCTGCTTCGGGTAGCGGTCCGGGTCGTTCCACGAGTGGCCGGTGACCATCAGGACGCTGTCCACGTCGTACGCGGCGCCCGGCGCGTCCGTGACGACGGTCAGCCGGCCGCCGCCCTCGGCCGACTCGTGGATGTCGACGACCTCCGCGTGATGCAGGTCGACCTTCACGCCCGCCGAGCGCAGCAGCCTCAGGTACGTCTCGAACTGGTCCTGGAGCGCCTGGCCGTGGACGTAGCGCTTCGGCCAGTCCTCCGCGCTCACGTCGTACAGAGGGTCGCCGGTCGCCCGGAAACGCTCGTGGCACCACTCCAGGAGCGTGGGGCGCAGGGCGGCGGGCAGCAGGGGGCCGGCCTCCTCGACCGTCTCGTCCGCCGCGAACGACACCTGGCCGACGATCCGGTTCAGGAAGCTCGTCGCCGGCTGCTCGGGGCTGTGCACCTGGCCGGCGCCGAACTGGCCCGACGCGTCGAAGATGTGGATGGCCAGCGGGACCTGGCCGTCGGCCGCCTGGGCGAGGGCGGCGAGGCGTTCCAGGGCGTAGGTGCAGCTCGGGCCGGCGCCGACGATGGCTAGGGAGACGAAGGGCATGGTGAACCTCCGGGGTGGGGGG
>NZ_LIRL01000385.1 GCF_001419795.1 Streptomyces niveiscabiei | reverse complement strand
CCGCCTCGGCCACCCCCGCCGCGGTCAACCCCTCCCCGGCCTCCCGCACCGCCCCGGTGACCCGCTCCAGCGTCGGCCCGCTCAGCCCTTTCGGCAACGCGGCAGGGCTCGGCGCCCGCAGAGCCGCCAACGCTCGGTCCACCTCGTCCTGACCGCTCGCCTCACCGGCGGCACCCCGGAACTCCGCGTACCGCACCAGACGGTCCCGCAGCGTTGCGAAGGTAAACGGTTTCAGTACGTATTGCACAACCCCCAGCGACACCCCCTCCCGCACGACCGTCAGATCCCGGGCGGACGTCACCGCGATCACGTCCGCGTGGTACCCGGCGGCGCGCAGGGACCGGGCGAGCTGCAACCCGTGCCCGTCGGGCAGATGCAGATCCAGCAGCAGCAGATCCACCGGCGTACGGTCGAGCTGGCGCCGAGCCTCGGCGCCCGTGTGGGCCTTGCCCACGGCGACGAACCCGGGCACCCGCCCCACGTACAGCACATGCGCGTCCGCGGCGACAGGGTCGTCCTCGACGACGAGGACACGGATCGGCTCCGCTCCCGTACTCATGCTCCGCCTCCAGAAACCGGCGCGCGCAAGGGCAGGCGCACCACGAACTCCGCGCCACCCCCCTCGGCGGCGGACACCGACAGCGTCCCGTCATGCCGGTGTACGGCCTGTCGTACCAGAGCGAGGCCGAGTCCGCGCCCCCCGGGGCCGGAGGGTTTCGTGGTGAAGCCGCGTTCGAAGACCTTCTCCGTGTCGCCGGGGGAGACGCCGGTGCCGGTGTCGGAGACGGACAGGACCAGCTCGGCGTCCGTTGTGTAAGCGGTTACGGAAACGCGCGCGCCGACGCTGCCCTGAGCCGCGTCCACCGCGTTGTCGATGAGGTTGCCGAGGATGGTGACGAGGTCGCGCGCGGGGAGGGAGTCGGGAAGGACGCCGTCGTCGAGGCGGCTGGACGGCGAGACCTCCAGCTCGACGCCCCGCTCGTTGGCCTGGGCGGTCTTCCCCAACAGCAGGGCGGCCAGGACGGGTTCGCTCACGGCGGCGACGACCTGGTCGGTGAGCGCCTGGGCCAACTCCAGTTCGGCGGTGGCGAATTCGACGGCCTCGTCGGCGCGGTTCAGCTCGATCAGCGAGACGACCGTGTGGAGCCGGTTCGCCGCCTCGTGGGCCTGCGAGCGCAGCGCCTGCGTGAAGCCGCGTTCGGAGTTCAACTCGCCCATGAGGGACTGGAGTTCGGTGACGTCGCGCAGCGTCACGACCGTACCGCGCTGCTCGCCGCCGGAGACGGGGGACGTGTTGACGACGAGGACCCGCTCGGCCGTGAGGTGGACCTCGTCGACGCGCGGCTCGGAGGCGAGGAGAGCGCCGGTGAGGGGTGCGGGCAGGCCGAGTTCGGCCACGGAGTCGCCCACGGCGCGGGTGGGGCCGACGCCGAGCAGTTCGCGTGCGCCGTCGTTGATGAGGGCGACGCGGTACTGGCCGTCGAGCATGAGCAGCCCCTCGCGGACGGCGTGCAGGGCGGCCTGGTGGTAGTCGTGCATGGCGCTCAGCTCGCCGGCGTTCATGCCGTGGGTGTGGCGGCGCAGGCGCGCGTTGATGACGTACGTACCGAGGCCGCCGAGGGCGAGGGCGCCGCCGGCCACGCCGAGGAGGGCGGTGACCTGTTCCTGTACGCGCTTGCTGATGACCTCGATCTTGATGCCGGCGCTCACCAGGCCGATGATCTGGTCGTCGGACCGCGAGCTCTCGGCGGCGTCGCTCGCCCAGATCGGCGTCACCGCCCTGACCGACTCCCCGAGCGTCCCCGTGTACTTCTCCGTGAACGACTCACCCTTGAGCGCCCGCTCGATGTGCCCCAGGAACTTCTGCCCGATCTGCGCGCGGTCCGGGTGCGTCCACCGAATGCCCTGCGGATTCATGATCGTGACGAAGTCGACCTCGGTGTCCTTCATGACCTTCAGCGCGTACGGCTGGAGCCGCGCCGAGGTGTCCCCCGTACCGATCGCCTCCCGCACCGACGGGGAATCGGCCACCGACCGCGCGACGGCCATCGCCTGGCGGCGCGCCGCGTCCTCCGCCTGGCGCTCGTCGCTGATGTAGCTGAACAGCGCGTACCCGGCCACGACCACCGCGATCAGCACCGCCTGCATGCCGAAGAGCTGGCCTGCGAGGCTGCGGGGGCGGGGGACGCGGAGGTGCATATGGCCAGTCTGCCTTCCGTCCGTGGCGTGAACTAAATGAACGGAAGGGTGACCGCCCTCACAGGGCGGGAGATAGTCACCGCATTCCCTTATCTCCCCGGACCGTGAGCCGCACGCCGGTGTGATGCCGACGAAGACGTCAAGGAGGGCAGCCGTGGCCGCCAGCACCCCCGATACGGCACCTGCCGCTCCCGCTGCGAAGCGGGACCGCACCCACTATCTCTACATCGCCGTGATCGCGGCGGTCGCCCTCGGTATCGCCGTCGGTCTGATCGCCCCCGACTTCGCCGTCGAGCTGAAGCCGATCGGGACCGGGTTCGTCAACCTGATCAAGATGATGATCTCGCCGATCATCTTCTGCACGATCGTGCTGGGCATCGGGTCCGTCCGCAAGGCCGCCAAGGTCGGCGCGGTCGGCGGGATCGCGCTCGGCTACTTCGTGGTCATGTCGTTCGCTGCGCTGGCCATCGGCCTGGTCGTCGGCAACATCCTGGAGCCCGGCAGCGGTCTGCACATCACCGAGGCGGTCCGGGAGTCCGGTCAGTCGCAGGTGGCGGCGGAGGCCAAGGACACCACCGAGTTCCTCCTCGGGATCATCCCCAAGACGATCGTCTCCGCGTTCACCGAGGGCGAGGTCCTCCAGACCCTCTTCGTCGCCCTGCTGTGCGGTTTCGCCCTCCAGGCGATGGGGAAGGCCGGTCAGCCGGTTCTGCGCGGCGTCGAGCACATCCAGCGCCTCGTCTTCCGCGTCCTCGCGATGATCATGTGGGCCGCCCCGGTCGGCGCGTTCGGCGCGATGGCCGCCGTCACCGGTTCGGCCGGTGTCGACGCGCTGAAGAGCCTCGCCGTCCTGATGGTCGGCTTCTACATCACCTGCTTCCTCTTCGTCTTCGTCGTCCTCGGTACGATCCTGAAGGTCGTCACCGGCCTCAACATCTTCTCCCTCTTCAAGTACCTGGGTCGCGAGTTCCTGCTGATCCTGTCCACCTCCTCCTCCGAGTCGGCGCTGCCGCGGCTCATCGCGAAGATGGAGCACCTGGGCGTCAGCAAGCCGGTCGTCGGCATCACCGTTCCGACCGGTTACTCCTTCAATCTCGACGGCACCATGATCTACATGACCATGGCGTCCCTGTTCATCGCCGACGCCATGGGTACGCCGATGGCCGTCAGCGAGCAGATCCCGCTGCTGCTCTTCCTGTTCGTCGCCTCCAAGGGCGCGGCGGGCGTCACCGGCGCCGGTCTCGCGACCCTCGCGGGCGGCCTCCAGTCCCACAAGCCGGCCCTCGTCGACGGCATGGGCCTCATCGTCGGCATCGACCGCTTCATGAGCGAGGCCCGCGCCCTCACGAACTTCGCGGGCAACGCCGTCGCCACGGTCCTCATCGGCACCTGGACCAAGGAGATCGACAAGGACCGCGTCCGCCAGGTCCTCGCGGGCGACCTCCCCTTCGACGAGAAGACCCTCGTCGACGACCACGCCTCGGTCCTCCCGGACGACGACGAGACGGACGAGCGCCCGGCGGCTTCCGGCGAGAAGGAACTCGCCAAGGCGTGAACGCCGGCTCCTGAGGCCGGGGCATCCCCCCCGCCTCCGAGACTCCGGGTGCCCGGCCCCGCCTGAACCGGGGCCGGACACCCGGTAGCTGGAACACAGAGACCCCGGACCATCCAGGTCCGGGGTTTCTGCATGCCACGGCTCCGTCAGGCGGCGACCTTCCCCACCACCTCCGCCGCCACCCCCGCCGGCAC
>NZ_LIRL01000384.1 GCF_001419795.1 Streptomyces niveiscabiei | reverse complement strand
CGCGGACAGCCCGGCCGCGGACAGCCCGGCCGCGGAGGGCCCGGCCGCGGAGGATCCGGTCGCGGACAGCCCGGCCGCGGGCGCCTCCGTCACGCGCGCCCCGGCAGCAGCGGGCCCGGCTCCGGACAGTCCCGTCGCGGAGCGCCCGGTCGGGTACGGCCCGTCCGCTGGAGTCTCGGTTGTCTGAGTCACGTCACTCAGCATCGGCCCCCCGCTCCCCCGCATCGACTGGCCCGAAGGACATGGTTCGCTAGGATCGGGCCATGAGCCCCGGAAGCGCACGGGCCTTCCGCCCGCACCACGTGGTCGTCCTCGCCCTCGACGGCATCCTTCCCTTCGAACTCGGCATCCCGCACCGGATCTTCGGCCGCCCCCGGGACGCGCGGGGCCGGCATCTGTACGAGGTGATCACCTGCTCCGTACGCCCGCCCGGCCCGGTCCGTACGAACGCCGATTTCTCGATCATGGTGGAGCACGGGCCGGAAGCGCTGGCCGAGGCCGACACCGTGATCGTCCCCGCCTCCTACCAGCTGGGGCCGGTCTTCGAGGAGGGCGTCCTCACCCCGGAACTGGAGTCGGCGCTCGCCCGCGTACGCCCCGGCGCGCGGCTCGCGTCGATCTGCACGGGCGTGTACGTCCTGGCCGCCGCCGGCCGTCTCGACGGGCGCCCGGCGACGACGCACTGGGCCGACGCCGAGCACCTCCAGCGCCTCTTCCCGCGCGTGGACGTCGATCCGAACGTCCTGTTCATCGACGACGGCGACGTCCTCACCTCGGCCGGTGTCGCCGCGGGGATCGACCTGTGCCTGCACATCGTGCGCCGCGACCACGGCGCCGCCGTCGCCAACGAGGTCGCGCGCCGCACCGTCGTCCCCCCGCACCGCGACGGCGGCCAGGCCCAGTACATCGAGCGCCCCGTCCCCGACCCCCGCCAGGCCAGCACGGCCGCCGCCCGCGCGTGGGCGCTGGCCCGCCTCCACGAGCCGATCCAGCTGCGCGACATGGCCGCGCAGGAGGCGATGTCCGTCCGCACCTTCACCCGCCGCTTCCGCGAGGAGTCCGGCGTCAGCCCCGGCCAGTGGCTCACCGCCCAGCGCATCGCCCACGCCCGTCACCTCCTCGAATCCACCGACCTCTCCATCGACCGCGTCGCCCGCGACGCGGGCTTCGGCACGGCCCAGTCGATGCGCCAGCATCTACAGACCTCCCTGGGCGTCACGCCGTCGGCTTATCGCCGTACGTTCCGGGGGGACCGGGACGCCGCCGGCAGCCCCCGCGACCACGGCGCCGCCGTGCGCTGACCGCCCCGCGCGGTGCGCCTCCCCGGCCCACCCGACCACGCTCAGCAGCAGGATCAGCACCACCCCGGCCAGCACCGCCGAGGACGGTGCCATCACCTTCAGCAGGAGCCCGGCGAGGGAGCCGGTCGCCGCGTACCCCGCGCCCGCCGCCGCGTACATGACCGAGTAGCCGGCGGCCAGCGCGCCCGGCGGGAGGGCGTCGCGCAGGGCCAGGTTGCGGGTGACCGTCGCGCCCGCCTGGAACATGCCGCCCGCGCAGAGCGCCGCCCCGACGGCCACCGGGTGCGTGGCCAGGGCGACCAGCGTCACGCAGGCCGCCATCGCCGTCGTCAGGACCAGTCCGCGGGTCCGCAGCAGCCCCGGCCAGTTCCGCAGCCCGTACACGAACGCGCCGAGCCCGGCGGCGACCGCCATCGCCGCCAGGAGCGGACCCGACCAGCCGACGCCGATGCCGCGCTGTTCGAGCAGGGCGGGGAGGGTGAGTTCGGCGAGGCCCAGCATCGTCAGGCTCGCCGCGCCCGTGACGTACACCGGCCAGGCCCCGGCCAGCACTCGCGCGCGGGAACCCTCCGTCCGCTCCGCCCCGCCGACGCCCCACGCGGCCGGCAGCAGCCACAGGCCCGCGACCGAGGCGGCCATCAGGGCGGCCCCGAGCAGCAGCGGGACCTCCGGGGCGACGCCGAGGGCGAGACCGGCGACGGCGGCCGGGGAGAGCGCCCACACGCCGGACATCAGCATCGACTCGGCGGACAGCGCCTGGGCGGCGGCCCGCCCCGGGACCAGTTCGGTCAGCAGCGTCCGCAGTCCGCCCGCGGAGGCCGCGGGCGCGCCCCCGGCCAGGAGCGCGAACGCGACGAGGACGGCGGGGTGCGCGCCCGGAAGGACGCCGAGCCCCGCGAAGCCGACGGCCCCGCCCGCGAGCCCGGCGGCCAGCTGGGCCCGCGCCCGCTCCGCCCGCAGCCGCATCCCCAGCACCGGCGCCCCGACGATCTCGCCGAGCACGAACGCCGCCGCGAGCACCGCACCCAGCGTGTAACCCCCGGGCCGCTCCCGGGCCAGGAACACCAGCGCGAGCGGCGCCATGGCCACCGGCATCCGCGCGCCGACGGATACGGCGGACCAGGTCAGGGCCGGTCGGGTGGCGAGGTCTCGGTAGCTCATGCGACAACGGTAGGTGCCCGGACCGACAACGCTCCGTAATTTTTCCCAGCCTGTGGATAACTCCGAGTGTGCGCATGTCAACGCCTGTGCCGGCGGCCCGTCCGGGCCTTCCTCAGAACGTCAGCACCGCCCGGGCCACCCTCCCCTCCTCCGCGTCGGCCCGTGCCTTCTCGAAGTCCTCGATCGGGTAGGTGCGGGTGACCAGTTCGTCCAGGAGGAGGCGGCCGGAGCGGTACAGGTCGGCGTAGAGGGGGATGTCGCGCTGGGGGCGGGAGGAGCCGTAGCGGCAGCCGAGGATGGATTTGTCCAGGAAGAGGGAGGTGACCTGGAAGGACGCCTCGGCGGTGGGGGGTGGGGTGCCGAGGAGGATCGCCTGGCCGTGGCGGTCCAGGAGGTCGATCGCGGCGCGGACCAGGGCTGTGCGGCCCACGCATTCGAAGACGTGGTCGGCGCCGGCCGGGAGGAGGTCTCGCACCGCTTCCGCCGACGTCACGAAGTCCGTGGCGCCGAAGGTGCGGGCGGCCTCCTCCTTCGCCGGGTTGGTGTCGACCGCGACGATGCGCAGGGCGCCGGCCAGGCGGGCGCCCTGGAGGACGTTGAGGCCGATGCCGCCGGTGCCGATGACGACGACGCGGTCGCCCCGGTCGACGCGGGCGCGGTTGAGGGCGGCGCCGACGCCGGTCAGGACGCCGCAGCCGATGAGGGCGGCCGAGGTGAGCGGGACGTCCTTGGGGATGCGGACCGCTTGGACGGCCTTGACGACGGTGCGTTCGGCGAACGCCGAGTTGGCGGCGAACTGGTGGACCGGCGTGCCCGCGCGGGTGAAGGGGCGTTTCGGGCGGCCGATGGAGTGCCGGCACATCGTCGGGCGGCCCCGGTCGCACTCCGCGCACGCCCCGCAGTTGGCCAGCGTCGAGAGCGCGACGTGGTCGCCGGGCGCCACGTGCGCCACCCCCTCGCCGACCGCCTCGACGACGCCCGCGCCCTCGTGCCCGAGGACGACCGGCGCGGGGAAGGGGATCGTGCCGTCGACGACGGACAGGTCGCTGTGGCAGAGCCCCGCGGCGGAGATCGCGACCAGCACCTCCCCGGGCCCCGGCTCCCGTACGTCGAGGTCCCGCACGACCTCGACGCGGCTCCCGTCGAACACGACACCCCTCATCGCACCGCTCCCCTCTTCGGCAGACCGAGCACCCGCTCGGCGATGATCGTGCGCTGCACCTCGTCGGAGCCGCCGTAGATCGTGTCGGCCCGCGAGAACAGGAACTCCCGCTGTCCCTCGTCGAGTTCGTACGGCGCCTCGGGCGCCCACGCGCCAGGCCCGACAGCGGCCCCGGCGCCCCGCACCAGCACGCCCAGCTCCCCGAGCCGCTGGTGCCAGCCGCCCCACAGCAGCTTGGCGACGCTGGTGGCGCCCGCCTCCTGCGCGCCGCCGAGCGTGCGCAGCGCGTTCCACCGCATGACCCGCAGCTCGGCCCACGCGCGCACCAGCCGTTCGCGGACGACGGGATCGCGGTCGGCCCCGGTCAGCGCCGCCGTCTCCAGGACCCGCCCCAGCTCCTCGGCGAACCCGATCTGCTGGGCGAGCGTGGAGACGCCCCGCTCGAAGCCGAGCAGGCTCATGGCGACCCGCCAGCCGTCTCCGGCCGCCCCGACGACGTGTTCCCCGGCGGCGAGGGCCCCGTCGAAGAACACCTCGTTGAACTCGCTGGTGCCGGTCATCTGGCGAATGGGCCGTACGTCGATCCGGCCCGGCTGGTCCATGGGGACGAGAAGAAAAGTGAGCCCTTTGTGGCGCGTGGATTCCGGGTCGCTGCGGGCGAGGACGAAACACCAGTCGGCGTCGTGCGCGAGGGAGGTCCAGATCTTCTGGCCGGTGATCCGGTATCCGCCCTCGTGGAATTCGGCGCGGGTGCGGATTCCGGCGAGGTCGGATCCCGCGCCGGGTTCGCTGTAGCCCTGGCACCACAATTCCTCGCCGGCGGCTATCGGGGGCAGGAATCTGGCTTTCTGCTCGGGAGTTCCGTGCGCCAGGAGCGTGGGCGCGAGGAGGTTCTCCCCGATGTGCCCGGAGCGGGCGGGGGCGCCCGAGCGCGCGTACTCCTCGGCCCACACGACCTGCCTCGCCAGGGGTTCGGGCCGGTTGCCGTAGCCGCCCTCGCTCCAGCCGATCCCGATCCGCCCGGCGGCGCCGAGCGTGCGCTCCCAGGAGCGCCGGTCCACGGCCGACGGCACGTGCTCGGAGAGCCAGGCGCGCACCTCGGCACGGAAGTCGTCGGCACCGAATTCGAAATCCATGACCCTTCCTCTCCTCACGCGTTGGGACGGTTTCCCTCCGCCGCCGCTTTCCTCATCGCCGCCAATTTCTCCAGCAGGGGCATCGGTTCCGCCCCGACGCTCCCCGGCAGCACCTCGGCGATCCGCTCCGGCGTCCAGCCGCCCTGCGAGAACGCCGCCCGCACTTCCCTCGGCTGCGCCCACACCGCAATCTTGGCACCGGCGACCGTATAGACCTGCCCGGTTATCCACAGGTCGCGCGCCCGGTCGGACAAAAGGAAAATCACCATCGCGGCGACGTCCTCGGGCTCGCCCATCTCCGCGAGTTCCATCGGCACCCCGGCCGACATCCGGGTCCGGGCGACGGGCGCGACGGCGTTGGCGATCACGCCGTACTTGTGCAGCCCGAGCGCCGCGCTGCGCACCAGCGAGATGATCCCGCCCTTCGCGGCGCTGTAGTTGGCCTGCGAGACGGAGCCCTGGTGGTTGCCGCTGGTGAACCCGATCAGCGACCCGGAGCCCTGCTCGCGCATCACCGCCGAGGCGGCCCGGAACACCGTGAACGTGCCCTTGAGGTGCGTCGCGACGACCGGGTCCCACTCGTCCTCGGTCATGTTGAACAGCATGCGCTCGCGCAGGATCCCGGCGACGCACACGACCCCGTCGAGCCGCCCGTACGTCTCCAGCGCGACGTCGACGACCCGCTGCCCGCCGGCCATCGTCGAGATGTCGTCGGCGACGGCGACGGCCTCCCCTCCGGCGGCGGCGATCTCCTTGACGACACCCTCGGCGACCTCGCTCGCGGGCGAGGCGCCGTCCACGGCCACGCCGTAGTCGTTGACGACGACCCGCGCGCCCTCGCGCGCGGCGGCCAGCGCGACGGCCCGTCCGATCCCCCGTCCCGCGCCCGTGACGGCGACGACCTTGCCGGCCAAGAAGTTCCCCACGACCCGCCCCTTCCACGGTTTCTGACGGACCGTTAGATTTTATGGCGCGGCCAACCGCCGAGGACAAGCCCCGGGGAGGCACCGGATGGCACTGCCGGAGGAGTTCCACGAGATCGCGGGGCGCGTGAACAACTGGGGGCGTTGGGGCGCGGACGACGAGATCGGCACGCTCAACCTGATCACCGGCGACGTCGTACGGCGGGCCGCCGCCGAGGTGCGCGACGGGCGCCGGGTGCCGCTCGCGCTGCCCCTCAGGGAGGACGGCGTGCAGACCGGGGCGATCCCCGGGCGCGTCAACCCGCTGCACGCGATGACGCAGATCAACCAGGAGATCTTCGGTCCCGGCACGGTGGCGTGCAGCGACGACGCGGTGACCATGGGCCTTCAGGCCGGCACCCACTGGGACGCGCTGACACACGTCTCGCACTCGGGACGGATCTACAACGGGCGCCCGGCGGACACGATCACCGCGCACGCGGGCGCGGCCTTCAGCGGCATCGCCACCGCGCGGCACGTCGTCTCACGGGGCGTGCTGCTCGACGTCGCCCGCGCGCGGGGCGTCGAGAAGCTGGACGGCGGGCACGCGGTCACGCCGGAAGACCTCGCGGCGGCCGAGGAGTTCGGCAGGGTGCGCGTGCGCGCGGGGGACGTCGTCCTCGTACGGACCGGGCAGGTGCGGGTGTATCTCGGCGGGGACCGGCACGCGTACGCGTACCCGTCGCCGGGGCTGTCGGTGCGCACGCCGGAGTGGTTCCACGCGCGGGACGTCGCCGCCGTCGCGAACGACACGCTGACCTTCGAGATCTTCCCACCGGAGATCGAGAACCTATGGCTGCCGGTGCACGCGCTCGACCTGGTCGAGATGGGGATGCTCCAGGGGCAGAACTGGAACCTGGAGAAGTTGTCCACAGCCTGTGGAGAAAGCGGGCGGTACGCGTTCCTGCTGTCGGCGATGCCGGAGCCGTTCGTCGGCGCGACCGGCACGCCCGTGGCGCCGGTGGCGGTCCTCTGAGACGTCCGCGACGTCCGCGCGAGCCGACCGCGCGAGACGCCCCCGTACGGCACCGGACGGCGGCACGCCGCGCCCGCCCCGAGCACGGCACCGCGCACCGCCGTCCGGACTCGGCGCGCCCGCCCCGCGTCCCCTCGCCCCGAGAGGGAACCGACGCCGAATCAACGACCCACACTCGCCGAGGACTTCCGTCACCGAAGCCCTCGCCGTCCCCTCGCGGCGAATCGCTGACCACAAGCGTGATCAAACGGACACCTCGCGTCAACACCCTCTCGGGGTTTTGTGGTTGTAAGCCCGCTTCGCGCCGGGCGCGCACAGAAGCACGGCCGGGCGCACCGCCGGCCCTCGCAGAGCGGGCCGGGCACACGTACGCGCACGCGGGTCACACGGCGCCGTAGGCCAGCCCCTCGAAGATCCCCAGCGCCCGCCCGCACTCCGCCGCGACCTGCCCCTGCGCCCGCGCGGGACGGTCGAGTTCGCACCAGATCCGCTTGCCCGCGCCCTCGGCGGCCCACCCCCAGCGGTCGGCGAGCCCGTCGACGAGGGCGAGGCCGCGCCCGCCGGTGGCGTCGTCGGTCGCGCAGCGGGGCACAGGAGCCCTCTCGCTGCCGTCGGCGACCTCCAGGCGCACCGTGGCCTCCCCGGCCGCCTCACCGGGCAGACAGAGGCTCAGGACGGCCGGCCGGCCGGTGTGCACGACGGCGTTGGTGACCAGCTCGGAGACGATCAGCGCGAGCGTCTCGGCGAGCGCGTCGTCGTCGGCCAGGGCCGACCCGGCCAGGCGCGCGCACGCCCATCTGCGGGCCCGCCCCACCTCCGCGGGGTCGGGCCGGATCTCCAACTGCGTCTGAAGCACCTGCACCGCTCACACCATCCGAACCGGCGGACACAGCCCCGCGCGCCACGACGGCGAGGTGCCCCCCATGACGACGAGGGCCACGATCGTAGCCATTTCCCGCGCGCCCCCGGCAACCGCCCGAGGCGTCGTGACAGAACGTGAATCCCTTGCAGAACAGCTTGATCGACGTTCCGTCACCCCGGCGAGCGCTTCGGGCATATTCCAGCGCGAAGGAGTACCCGTGCGGCATACTGTGCGACCCCCCTCTGCGGAAGTCGGACAGGCGACACCGGGGCGGCTCACACCCGGAACCACTCGCATCCCCCGACGGTACCGGAGCGGATCCCCGACTCCACACCGTGACGGGTCACGCGCGGGACACAACCAGGTATCGACACACCGTCATCATCCGTTGCCACAATCGGCGACATCCGTACACCGCGCCCCCGCGCGCGGCACCGTCCCCGCAGGCCACGGCGGTGTCAGCCGGCCCCGGAGAGCAGCTCCCGCGCGAGCAGTTCCTCGCTCTCCCGCGCCCCTCCCGCACGCCTCGCGCGCACCCACGCGCGCTTGAGCGACAGATGTACGTCCGCCTCCCAGGTGAACCCCATCCCGCCGAGCACCTGGAGGCAGTCCCGCGCGCCCTGTACGGCGGCCTCGTCCGCGAGCACCCGCGCGCCCGCGATGTCGGCGGCGTCCCCGGTGACCGACGCCGCGTACACCGCCGCGCGCGCGACCTCCACCCGCACCAGCGCCTCGGCGCACAGGTGCTGCACCGCCTGGAACGCGCCTATGGGACGCCCGAACTGCTCG
>NZ_LIRL01000383.1 GCF_001419795.1 Streptomyces niveiscabiei | reverse complement strand
GGGGTGGGGGTTTCCTCCTGCGCCCCGGACGGCCTGGCGGCGGGCGTCGGCCCCCGGTGGGTGGGGTGGGGTTGTCGGTGGTGCGTGACATGCTTGTGGGGATGGCCAAGAAACGTGCTGATGATGACCTCCTCGCCCCTGTGACCCTCGCCGTGGGGCAGGAGGAGTTGCTGCTCGACCGGGTCGTGCGGGATGTCGTGCGGGCGGCCCGGGAGGCCGACGCGGACACGGATGTGCGGGACCTGGGGTCGGAGCAGGTGCAGCCGGGGACGCTGGCCGAGTTGACGAGCCCTTCGCTGTTCTCCGAGCGGAAAGTCATCGTCGTACGGAACGCGCAGGACCTCTCGGCGGACACCGTCAAGGACCTGAAGGGGTATCTGGGTTCGCCCGTCGAGGACATCGCGCTCGTGCTGCTGCATGCCGGTGGGGTCAAGGGGAAGGCCGTGCTGGAGGCCGCGCGCAAGGCGGGGGCGCGGGAGGTGGCCTGTCCGAAGATGACCAAGCCCGCGGACCGGCTGGCTTTTGTCCGGCAGGAGTTCCGGGCGACGGGGCGGTCCGCGACGCCGGAGGCGTGTTCCGCGCTGGTCGACGCGATCGGGAGCGACCTCAGGGAGCTGGCGTCCGCCGTCTCGCAGCTGGCCTCGGACGTCGAGGGGACCATCGACGAGGCGGTCGTCGGGCGGTACTACACGGGGCGGGCCGAGGCGTCGAGCTTCACCGTCGCCGACCGGGCCGTCGAGGGGCGGGCGGCGGAGGCGCTGGAGGCGCTGCGGTGGTCCCTGTCGACCGGGGTCGCGCCGGTGCTGATCACCAGCGCGTTGGCCCAAGGGGTGCGGGCCATCGGCAAGCTGTCGTCCGCGCGTGGGGGCCGTCCTGCGGACCTCGCGCGTGAGCTGGGCATGCCGCCCTGGAAGATCGACCGGGTCCGGCAGCAGATGCGGGGGTGGACGCCGGAGGGCGTGGCGGTGGCCCTGCGAGCCGTCGCCGACGCGGACGCCGGGGTCAAGGGCGGCGGGGACGATCCGGAGTACGCCCTGGAGAAGGCGGTCGTGACCATCGCCCGAGCGGCCCGTTCCCGGGGGAGGTAGGGAAACGGATTGAGCGCCGTCCGCCGGTCTGGCTAGCGTTCCCGGTATGACGACAACTCCGGACGCCACCGACTGGCTCGCGGCCAACCGCGCCAACTGGGACGAGCGGGTTCCGATCCACGCGGCGGGGTCTTTCTACGACCTGCCCTCCTTCGTCGCGGGCAAGGAGTCGCTCCAGGACTTCGAGGTCGACGAAGTCGGTGACGTCAGCGGGAAGACCCTGCTCCACCTGCAATGTCACATCGGGCTCGACACCCTGTCCTGGGCACGACGCGGAGCCGCCGTCACCGGACTCGACTTCTCGCCGGCCGCTGTCCAGGTCGCCCGGGAGCTGGCCGTGCGGGTCGGCGCGGAGTCGGCGAGGTTCGTGACGGCCGATGTGTACGACGCCGTCGAGGCGCTCGGCGGTGAGCGCTTCGACATCGTGTACACCGGCTTCGGCGCCCTGTGCTGGCTGCCTGATATCGCCGGGTGGGCGCGGACGGCTGCCGCGCTGGTCGCCGAGGGCGGGTTCCTGTACCTGGCCGAGTACCACCCGGTCGCCGACCTGCTCGCCGATGACGGGTGCACCGTACAGAGCGACTACTTCCACACCGACCCGATCGTGGTCGACGCGCCCGGTACGTACGCCGATGTCGCCGCGCCGATGGACGCCACCGTGACCGTCGAGTGGCGGCACGGGATCGGGGACGTGGTCAGCGCGCTGGCGGCGGCCGGTCTGCGGGTGGAGTTCCTGCACGAGCACGACCACGGACACTTCAGGCTTCCCGAGGGGCGGGGGGTGCCTCGGGTCTACACGGTGCGGGCGGCGAAGACGGGGTGACGACCGGTACGGGGAGCCGTCGCGGCAACCCCGGCGGCGTACGCCGAAGACCCCGGTCCCACCCTGGGGAAGGGGGGAACCGGGGTCTTCGGTTCGAGCTTTTCGGTCACGCCCGCGTGGCGAACGCAGGCCGCGCGTGACCAGGTGGGTGCCGGACGGGAGCGGATGAGAGAGGGCCCGCTAGGTTCCGTCGGCGGTCAGATCAAAAAAGGGGTTCAGCCCTTGAGCGCCTCGACCTTGGAAGCAAGCGCCGACTTCTTGTTGGCGGCCTGGTTCTTGTGGATGACGCCCTTGGAGACGGCCTTGTCCAGCTGGCGCGCGGCGGCGCGCTGGTACTCGGTGGCCTTCTCGACGTCACCCGCGGCGGCGGCCTCGCGGGCCTTGCGGATCGCGGTCTTCAGGGAGGACTTGACGGCCTTGTTGCGCAGCCGGGCCTTCTCGTTGGTCTTGATCCGCTTGATCTGGGACTTGATGTTCGCCACTGATTGAGCCTTCTCAGGTTCAGGCACGGGACCGCGGGGGCCCCGGACCAGGTGATTTCTTGGGGTGTGCCTCGCGCTGAGAGGGCAAGAGACACAGCTGTCCACAGTAGCAGCGGCCCCCCGGCCAGCCCAAACCGGGACCTGGTCGCCACCCGTGGGACCATAGAACCTACGTATCGATCCCGACCCGAGGCACAAGGCGCCTCAAGAGACAGGACCCTGCGTGCCCGCGACCCCTAAGAATGTGCCCGAGCCGAGCCGTACCGACCCGGCGCTGATCCGCAATTTCTGCATCATCGCGCACATCGACCACGGCAAGTCCACGCTCGCCGACCGGATGCTCCAGCTGACCGGGGTGGTGGAGCAGCGCCAGATGCGCGCCCAGTACCTCGACCGCATGGACATCGAGCGCGAGCGCGGCATCACGATCAAATCGCAGGCGGTGCGCCTGCCCTGGGCCCCGACCGAGGACCCGGGCAACACGCACATCCTCAACATGATCGACACCCCCGGGCACGTCGACTTCACCTACGAGGTCTCCCGGTCGCTCGCGGCCTGCGAGGGCACCGTCCTCCTGGTCGACGCGGCGCAGGGCATCGAGGCGCAGACCCTCGCGAACCTGTACCTCGCGATGGAGAACGACCTCACGATCATCCCGGTGCTGAACAAGATCGACCTCCCGGCGGCGCAGCCGGAGAAGTTCGCCGAGGAGCTGGCGAACCTCGTCGGCTGCGACCCGGACGACGTCCTGCGGGTCTCCGCGAAGACCGGCGTCGGCGTGGACGCCCTGCTCGACCGGGTCGTCCGGGACGTCCCGGCCCCCGTCGGCGTCAAGGACGCGCCCGCCCGCGCGATGATCTTCGACTCGGTGTACGACTCGTACCGCGGCGTCGTGACGTACGTCCGTGTCATCGACGGCCAGCTCAACAAGCGTGAGCGCATCAGGATGATGTCGACCGGCGCGACCCACGAGCTGCTGGAGATCGGCACCAACTCGCCGGAGATGCTCGGCGCGGACGGCCTGGGCGTCGGCGAGGTGGGCTACCTCATCACCGGCGTGAAGGACGTCCGCCAGTCGAAGGTCGGCGACACCGTCACCAGCCAGGTCAAGGGGGCGACGGAGGCGCTCGGCGGCTACAAGGACCCGAAGCCGATGGTCTTCTCCGGCCTGTACCCGCTGGACGGCTCGGACTACCCGGAGCTGCGCGAGGCCCTCGACAAGCTCCAGCTGAACGACGCCGCGCTCGTCTACGAGCCGGAGACCTCCGCCGCCCTCGGCTTCGGCTTCCGCGTCGGCTTCCTCGGCCTGCTGCACCTGGACGTGATCCGCGAGCGCCTGGAGCGCGAGTTCGGCCTCGACCTGATCGCGACCGCGCCGAACGTGGTGTACCGCGTCGTCATGGAGGACCGCAGCGAGCACGTCGTCACGAACCCGAGCGAGTTCCCCGAGGGCAAGATCATGGAGGTGTACGAGCCCGTCGTACGCGCCACGATCCTCGCGCCGACCGAGTTCATCGGCTCGATCATGGAGCTGTGCCAGACCCGGCGCGGCACTCTCCTCGGCATGGACTACCTCTCCGAGGACCGCGTGGAGATCCGCTACACGCTGCCCCTCGCGGAGATCGTGTTCGACTTCTTCGACCAGCTGAAGTCGAAGACGCGCGGCTACGCGTCGCTGGACTACGAGCCGACCGGCGAGCAGACCAGCTCGCTCGTGAAGGTCGACATCCTGCTGCACGGCGACAAGGTCGACGCGTTCTCGGCGATCACGCACAAGGACGCGGCGTACGCGTACGGTGTGCGCCTGGTCGCCAAGCTGCGCGAACTCATCCCGCGGCAGGCCTTCGAGGTGCCGATCCAGGCGGCCATCGGCTCCCGGGTCATCGCCCGCGAGACGATCCGCGCCATCCGCAAGGACGTCCTCGCCAAGTGCTACGGCGGTGACATCTCCCGGAAGCGGAAGCTGCTGGAGAAGCAGAAGGAAGGCAAGAAGCGCATGAAGATGGTGGGTTCCGTGGAGGTTCCGCAGGAGGCCTTCATCGCCGTCCTGAGCAGCGACGACAGCGCCGGTTCGGGCAAGGGCAAGAAGTAGCGGCCGACCGGCCGTACTTGTGGGGTCCGTCGTGTGTGAGCACGGCGGGCCCCGCTGTCGTATCAGGCGGAAGTGACCGTCCGTGACCCCTTACGCCCGGGCCGGACGCCCTTTACTCTGATCCCTGCCTGGTAGTTACTCGTGAGTTAAACAGCCGCGTAGCACAACCGCCGCACCGTCGCGGGCCCCGGAGGACGTCGTGAGCGACACACAGACCCTGATCGAGAACCGTCCGCCGTCCGTGGCGGGCCTCTTCCTGGAGCGGGTGGCGGCCACACCCGACGCGGAGGCGTACCGGTACCCGGTACCGGCACCGTCCGGTCAAGGCCCCGACGACTGGAAGTCGCTGAGCTGGGCGCAGGCCGCCGAGCGCGTCCACGCGATCGCCGCCGGACTGATCGGCCTCGGCATCGAGCCGGAGCAGCGCGTCGCGCTCGCCTCCGCCACCCGCATCGAGTGGATCCTCGCCGACCTCGGCATCATGTGCGCGGGCGCCGCGACGACGACCGTGTACCCGCAGACCAACGACGAGGAGTCGGCGTACATCCTCTCCGACTCCGAGAGCCGGGTACTGATCGCGGAGGACGCCGCGCAGCTCGCCAAGGCCGTCGCCCGGCGCGGTGAGCTGCCCGACCTGGCGTACGTCGTCGTCATCGACCCCACCGGCGCGGACACCGGCGAGGACTGGATCCTCACGCTCGACGAGCTGGAGAAGCGCGGCGCCGAGCGGCTGGCCGAGGAGCCCGGGCTGATCGAGAAGAAGGTCGCCGCGATCACCCGGGACCAGCTGGCCACGCTGATCTACACCTCCGGTACGACGGGCCGCCCCAAGGGGGTGCGCCTCCCGCACGACAACTGGTCGTACATGGCCAAGGCCATCGCCGCGACCGGGCTGATCAGCGGCGAGGACGTGCAGTACCTGTGGCTGCCGCTGGCGCACGTCTTCGGCAAGGTCCTCACCTCGGGGCAGATCGAGGTCGGGCACGTCACCGCCGTCGACGGCCGCGTCGACAAGATCATCGAGAACCTGCCGGTCGTCCGGCCGACGTACATGGCGGCCGTCCCGCGCATCTTCGAGAAGGTCTACAACGGCGTCGCCGCGAAGGCCAGGGCCGGGGGCGGCGCGAAGTACAAGATCTTCCAGTGGGCCTCGCAGGTCGGCCGCGAGTACGCCAAGGTCACGCAGGACAACTTCATGCGGACCGGGAACCGGACGGCGCCCTTCGCGCTCACCGCGAAGCACAAGGCCGCCGACACGCTCGTCTTCGCGAAGATCCGCGAGGCGTTCGGCGGGCGGCTGCGGGCCTGCGTCTCCGGGTCCGCCGCGCTCTCCCCCGAGATCGGGTACTTCTTCTCCGGCGCCGGCATCCACATCCTGGAGGGGTACGGGCTCACCGAGTCCTCCGCCGCGTCCTTCGTCAACCCCGGCGAGGCGTACCGCACGGGCACGGTCGGCAAGCCGCTGCCCGGCACGGAGGTGCGCATCGCCGACGACGGGGAGATCCTCATGCGCGGCCCCGGGATCATGGAGGGGTACCACAAGCTCCCCGACAAGACCGCCGAGGTGCTGGAGTCCGACGGGTGGTTCCACACGGGTGACATCGGCGAGCTGTCCCCGGACGGGTTCCTGAAGATCACCGACCGCAAGAAGGACCTCATCAAGACGTCCGGCGGCAAGTACATCGCCCCCGCCGAGGTCGAGGGGCAGTTCAAGGCGGTCTGCCCGTACGTCTCCAACATCCTCGTGCACGGGGCCGACCGGAACTTCTGCACGGCGCTGATCGCGCTCGACGAGCCGGCCATTCTCGGCTGGGCCGAGGAGAACGGGCTCGGCGGGAAGTCGTACGCGGAGGTCGTGGGCTCGTCTGCGGCTGTCGAGCTGATCCAGGGGTACGTGGACGAGCTCAACGCGGGGCTTCAGCGCTGGCAGACCATCAAGAAGTTCCGGCTGCTGCCGAGGGACCTGGACGTCGAGCACGGCGAGATCACGCCGAGTCTCAAGTTGAAGCGGCCTGTGGTGGAACGTGCTTACAAGGGGCTGCTGGAGGAGATGTACGCAGGGACGCGCGAAGCGTAGGGGGTTGCGGGGGAGCGTTGGCGAGCGGCTGCGCCGTTGTGGCTTGTCGCGCCCGCGCGGCGGAGCCGCACAATTTATACAGCCCCGCTCCCCTAGCGGCGTTCCAGTAAACCGGCCATGGCAGCTAGCAGTTCGTCGATGTTTACCGGTTTCGGTACGTAGTCGTCTGCGCCCTGTGCGATCGACTTCTCTCGGTCTCCCGGCATCGCCTTCGCCGTGAGGGCGATGATCGGGAGGTCGGTCCAGCGGGGGGAGCGGCGGATTGCGGTGATCGTCTCGTAGCCGTCCATCTCGGGCATCATGATGTCCATCAGGATCAGCTCGATCTCGGGGTGGGCGGCGAGGAGTTCGATGCCCTCGCGGCCGTTCTCCGCGTACTGGACGTCCATGCCGACGCGGCCGAGTACGTGGGTCAGCGCGAACACGTTGCGGATGTCGTCGTCGACGATCAGGACCCGGCGCCCGGGCAGCACCTCGGCGGCGCGCCCGGTGCGCCAGGTCTCCGGCGCGGTGGTCGGCGGCCACGTCTCGACGGGTTCGGCGGCCGGCGGCGCGAGGTGACCGGGGCTGACCAGCGGGACGTACAGCGTGAACGTGGAGCCGAGGCCGGGCGCGCTCTCGGCGACGATCCTGCCGCCGAGCAGCCCGGCGATCTCGCGGCTGATGGACAACCCCAGGCCGGTGCCGCCGTACTTGCGGTTGGTGGTGCCGTCGGCCTGCTGGAACGCCTCGAAGATGCCCGGGAGTTGGTCTGCGGCGATGCCGATGCCCGTGTCGGTGACGGCGAAGGCGATCATGTCGTCACAGGCGCGGGTCACCCGTAGTTCGACGCTGCCCGAGGACGTGAACTTGACCGCGTTGGACAGCAGGTTGCGCAGGATCTGCTGGATGCGCTGCTCGTCGGAGTGCATCGTGC
Source organism: Streptomyces niveiscabiei (assembly GCF_001419795.1). Classification (GTDB taxonomy): domain Bacteria; phylum Actinomycetota; class Actinomycetes; order Streptomycetales; family Streptomycetaceae; genus Streptomyces; species Streptomyces niveiscabiei. The sequence continues at coordinate 7,153 of NZ_LIRL01000383.1, read as the reverse complement.
GCGGCACGTCGTCGCCGACGGACACCTCGAAGGCGAGGCCGCGGTCGAGGGTGAGCGGGCGGAACGTGGCGTGCACGTAGTCGAGGAGCTTGATCAGCGGGAGCGTCTTGGGGCGTACGTCCATCCGGCCCGCCTCGATCTTCGACAGGTCGAGGATGTCGTTGATGAGCTGGAGCAGGTCGGAGCCGGAGCGGTGGATCGTGGTCGCGAACTGCACCTCCTGGTCGGAGAGATGGCCGTCGGGGTTGTCGGAGAGCAGCCGGGCCAGGATCAGCAGGGAGTTGAGCGGGGTGCGCAGCTCGTGCGACATGTTCGCCAGGAACTCCGACTTGTACTGCGACGACGTCGCCAGCAGGGCCGCCTTGTCCGCGAGTTCGGCGTTGGAGCGCCGCAACTCCGCCTGCTGCTTCTGGAGTTCGTCCGAGCGTTCCTGGAGCTGGCGCATGAGCCGCTGGGACTCGCTCAGCAGGGACTCCGTACGGGAGTTGGCGATGATCGTGTTGATGGCGACGCCGATCGTGTTCACGAACTGGTCGAAGAACGCGAGGTGGACGTCCGAGAAGCGGGAGAACGAGGCGAGTTCGACGACCCCGAGGAGCGTGTCCTCGAAGAGGATCGGGATGATGACGACGGTCGTCGGCGGGGCCTCGCCGAGCCCGCTGGCGATCTTGATGTAGTCCGCCGGGGTCTCCTCCACCAGGATCCGCTTCTTCTCCCGCGCCGCCTGCCGGACCAGACCGTGCACCGGCAGCCCGCCCGTCTCGACGGCCCCGTACCCGGCGATGAACGCCAGCCCCTTCGCCGGGCCGGTGGTGTGGTCCTCCGGGTCGGCCAGGTAGAACGCCCCGTACTGCGCGTTCACCAGCGGCGTCAGCTCGCGCAGGATGAGGTCCGCGACCTCCATCAGGTCCCGGTGGCCCTGCATCAGCGACGCGAGGCGGGCGAGGTTGGACTCCAGCCAGTCCTTCGCGCGGGTCGTCTCGCGCAGGGTCGCCACCATCAGGTTGACGTCGTCCTTGAGTTCGGCGACCTCGCCGCGCGCCTCGACGGTGATCGCCCGGGTCAGGTCGCCCTGGGCCACGGCCGAGGCGACCTAGGCGATGGCGCGAACCTGCGTGGTGAGGTTCAGCGCGAGTTCGTTGACGTTCGTCGTGAGCCGCTTCCAGGTGCCGTAGACGCCCTCCACCCGTGCCTGGCCGCCGAGTTGGCCCTCCGAGCCGACCTCGCGGGCGACGCGGGTGACCTCCGAGGCGAACGCGGAGAGCGTGTCCACCATCGTGTTGATGGTCGTCTTCAGTTCGAGGATCTCGCCGCGCGCGTCCACGTCGATCTTCTTCGACAGGTCGCCCTGCGCGACGGCGGTCGCCACCTGCGCGATGTTCCTGACCTGTGAAGTCAGGTTGTCCGCCATGTAGTTGACGTTGTCGGTGAGGTCCTTCCACACCCCCGACACGCCCCGCACCTGCGCCCGGCCGCCCAGGTTCCCTTCCGTGCCCACCTCGGCGGCGACCCGCGTCACCTCGTCGGCGAACGCCCGCAGTTGCTCCACCATCGTGTTGACGGTGTCCTTCAGCTGCTGGATCTCGCCGCGCGCGTCGACCGTGATCTGCTTGGAGAGGTCGCCGTTGGCCACGGCGGTCGTCACCTGGGCGATGTTGCGGACCTGCGAAGTCAGGTTCAGGGCCATGAAGTTGACGTTGTCGGTGAGGTCTTTCCAGACGCCGGACACGCCCCGGACCTGGGCCTGGCCGCCCAGGTTGCCTTCGGTGCCCACCTCCCGGGCGACGCGCGTGACCTCGTCCGCGAATGCCGAGAGCTGGTCCACCATCGTGTTGATGGTCGTCTTCAGCTCCAGGATCTCGCCCTTCGCCTCCACGGTGATCTTCTTGCCGAGGTCGCCCTGAGCGACGGCCGTCGAGACGAGGGCGATGTTGCGGACCTGCGAAGTGAGGTTGTCCGCCATGAAGTTGACGTTGTCGGTGAGGTCCTTCCAGACGCCGGAGACGCCCCGGACGTGGGCCCGGCCGCCGAGGTTGCCCTCGGTGCCGACCTCCCGGGCGACCCGGGTGACCTCGTCGGCGAACGCCGAGAGCTGGTCGACCATCGTGTTGACCGTGTTCTTCAGCTCCAGGATCTCGCCGCGCGCGTCGACGGTGATCTTCTGACTGAGATCGCCGTTGGCCACGGCGGTCGTCACCTGGGCGATGTTGCGGACCTGTGAAGTCAGGTTCGAGGCCATGAAGTTGACGTTGTCGGTGAGGTCCTTCCAGACGCCGGACACGCCCCGGACCTGGGCCCGGCCGCCCAACTGGCCCTCCGTGCCCACCTCTCGGGCGACGCGGGTCACCTCGTCGGCGAACGCGGAGAGCTGCTCCACCATCGTGTTGACGGTCAGCTTCAGTTCGAGGAGTTCGCCGGTCGCCTCGACGGTCACCGTACGGGTCAGGTCGCCGCGCGCCACCGCCGTCGTCACCAGCGCGATGTCCCGTACCTGTGCGGTCAGCCGGGCCGCCATCGTGTTGACGGCCTCCGTCACGTCCCGCCAACTCCCCGACAGGCCCTGCACCTTGGCGCGGCCACCGAGACGGCCCTCGGTGCCGACCTCGCGGGCGACCCGGGTCACCTCGCCGGTGAACAGCGAGAGCTGGTCGACCATCTTGTTCACGGCGCGGCCCAACCGGCGCAGATCGCCCCGGAGTTGGCGGGTGCCGTCGTGCAGGTCGACGCGTTGGGTGAGGTCGCCGCCCGCCACCGCGTCCAGGACGCGGGTCGCGTTCGCCGCCGGGGCGGCCAGGGCGTCCAGGAGCTGGTTCACGTCGTCCACGCGCGACGTCCAACGGCCCTGGCCCGGGCTGGCCGAGACGCGTTCGTCCAGCCTGCCGTGCCGGACCACCTCGCGCTTCACCCTGCGCACCTCGTCGTTGAAGTGCGTACTGCGGTCCACGATCTGGTTGTAGACCGTGGTCAGTTCGGCCACGATCCCGTCGTCCCGGGCCGGCATCGCCGCCCGGACGAACTCCCCGTCCCGGGCCGCGAGCAGCGCGGTGAGCAGAGGGCGTAGCGCAGATGCTCGAATCCCGCCCTCAATTGATCCGTCTTCGAGCACACACACAGCACTGTTCTCACTCATGGCGGCCCACTTCGATAACTCGGCGCTTATGGGCGTAGTCAGTCTGTCACCCTGTTCGTAACGACCGAGGCGTATTCGAACCAACTGCTCGGGGAGGAGGGCCGTTCAGTGGGGACCATTCCGACACAACGGGAGTCGGCCCCGCGCTCGCGGCTCCGCCGGCCGGCGCGGATCGGTACGACCCTCACGGGGAGCGCGCTCGCGCCGGGTACCGCGCGGGAGGTGCTGGCGCGGGCCCTGGACGAGTGGGCCGCCGCCGGCCGGCACGCCACCCCCCGCGCCGGGGACGAGGCCGTTCTCGTCCTCAGCGAACTCGTCACCAACGCGGTCGTCCACGCGGGCACCCACGCCGACGTCCTGTGCCTGCGCAGCGACGACGGCGTACGCGTCGAGGTCGCCGACCGCTACCCGGAGCGCGAGATCCCCCTCCAGGGCGCCCTGCCCGCCATGAGCAACCCCGACCGCGAGGGCGGGCGCGGACTCCAGCTGTGCGCGGCCATCGCGGGGCGCTGGGGCGTCGAGTACACGCCCACCCACAAGAACGTCTGGTTCCAGCTCGCCCTGCCCGAACGCGCCGTCGGCACCCGCACGGCAGGCCCGTCCCTGCCGGTCGGCCTCCTGCCGCTCGCCGACGGCCGGGTACGCGTCGCCGTCGTCCAGATCGACCGTACGGGCTCGATCTCCGCCTGGAACGAGGACGCCGAGGACATCTTCGGCTACCCCGCCGACCAGGTCATCGGCAAACCCCTCACCGACCTCGCCGCCTGGCCGCACACCCCGGGCACCGCCACCGGCATCGCCGAGGCGCTCCAGCTCTCCCGCTGGGAGGGCAGCTACGGCATCCGCGGCTCCGACGGCCGCGTCACCCCCGTCTACGCCTCGCACCTGCGCGTCCGCGACACCGGCGGCGAACCCTCCACGGTCTGCCTCCTGGTGCGCGACCACGAGCGCGCGGTCCTCCAGACCCCGGCCCGCGGCCCGGCCTCCGACAGCGCCGGCTCCTCCGACTCCCCGAACACCGACCCGTTCGAGGTGTTCATCGGCTCCCCCGCCCCGGACGACCTCGACGGCCTCCTCCAGCGCACCGTGGAGCGCGCCCGCGACATGCTCGACGCGGACGCCGCCTTCCTGCTCCTCGCCACCGACGACGAGACGGAACTCGAGGTCCGCGCCTCGACGGGCCTGCCCTCCACCCGCCAGCGCTTCGCCCGCGTCCCCGTCGAGGCGGGCCCCGGCCGGTACGGCTCCGCGCGCATGCCGGCCGTCCACGACGACCTGACGGCCGTCCCAGGCGCCGTACCGCTGCTGAACGGCACCGGCATGCGCGCGGTCGTCACCGTGCCGCTGAAGGTCGAGGGACGCCTCACCGGCTCCCTCGGGGTCGCCTCCGAGTCGCCGGGCCGCTACTCCAACGAGGAGGCGCTGCGGCTCCAGTTCGCCGCCGACCGGATCGCCCTCGCCGTCGAGTCCGCGCGCCTGGGCGAGCTGGAGCGGCTGCGCAGAGGCTCGCTCAGCTTCCTCGTCGAGGCCTCCGACCTCCTCGCCGGCACCCTGGACCGGGACCAGACCCTCGCCCTGATGGCCCAGATGACGGTGCCGACGCTGGCCACCTGGTGCGCCGTGTACACGATCGCCGACCAGGCGTCGGAGCCGTACCTGTCGTACGTCCTGCACGAGGACGAGGAGCTCATCGACGGCATCAAGTCCCTGCTGTCGAAGACCGCGCCGCCCGACCCGGTTCCCACCCCCGGCGCGCGCGTATGGACGGCGCCCGGCCAGGCCGCGCACGAGGCGGCCCTGCGCAGCTCGATGCGCAGCCTGGGCCTCGCGGGCGGCCCCACGCACCCGGTGTCCTCGGGCATCGGCCCCACCCTCGCCACGGCCTCGGCGGTCGGCGGCGAGACCGTCGTCCTCCCCCTGGTCGCCCGCAACCGCGTCATCGGCATGCTGACCCTCGGCAAACCGACCGACGAACACTTCCGCCAGGAGATCCTGGAACTCGCCGAGGACCTATCCCGCCGGGCCGCCCTGGCCCTGGACAACGCCCGCCTCTACTCGGAGCGCACAGCCATCAGCCAGGCCCTCCAGCGCAGCCTCCTGCCCCCGGGCCTGCCCGAGATCGCCGGCGTCGAGGTCGACGTCATCTACCGCGCGGCCGGCGAGGGCAACGAGGTCGGCGGCGACTTCTACGACGTCTTCCCGATCAGCGACGGCGCGTACGGCTTCGCCATCGGCGACGTCTGCGGCACAGGCCCGAACGCCGCCGCCGTCACGGGCCTCGCCCGCCACGCCCTGCGCCTGCTCGCCCGCGAGGGCCTCAGCGGCCCGGCGGTCCTGGAGCGCCTCAACTCCGCGATCCTCGACGAGGGCTCCCGCAGCCGCTTCCTGACCCTCCTGTACGGCGAGCTGCGGCCCCAGGAGGACGGCAGCGCCGAGCTGAAGGTCGTCTGCGCCGGCCACCCCCTCCCGCTGCGCCTGCGCCAGGACGGCACGGTCGAGCCCGCCGCCGAACCCCAGCCCCTCCTGGGCGTCATCGAGGACCTGGACCTGTACGAGCAGACGGTCACCCTCGACCCGGGCGACGTCCTCCTGTGCGTCACCGACGGCGTCACCGAACGCCGCGAGGGCACCCGCATGCTCGGCGACGACGGCCTCGCCGACGTCCTCACCACGTGCACCGGTCTCACGGCGGGCGCGGTCGCCGCCCGCATCATGCGCGCGGTGGAGCGGTTCGCCTCCGACGCCCCGTCGGACGACATGGCCATTCTCGCGATGCGGGTGGCGTGAGGGACCGGACGAGGGCATGAAAAAGCCCCCTGCCTCGAAAGGCAGGGGGTTTATCTCTGAGCCCCCAAACGGAATCGAACCGTTGACCTTCTCCTTACCATGGAGACGCTCTACCGACTGAGCTATAGGGGCCTTGTCGCCTTTTGGGGCATTTCCCTCGCGGCAACAAGAAGATCGTACCCCGAACGAGCGGCTATTCCCAAACCCGTTCAGTACGCCGGCTGCAACAGCCCGCCGAGCGCATTGCACGCGGACACTATGCGCTGCATGTCCCGCTTCGTCAGCGCCGCGTCGACCGGCAACGCCAACGTCTCGTCGGCCGCACGCTCGGTCTCCGGCAACGACACGCACCGCCGGAACTCCGGCAACCGGTGCACAGGCGTCTTCACCGGCACCCGGCAGGCAACTCCCTTGCCCCGCAAGGCGCGTGCGAAGGCGTCCCGGTCCGGCCGCCCGTTCCCCGGCACCCGCACGACGTACTGCTGATAGGTGTGCCCGTCCCCACCGTCGGGCGTCCACACCCCCCGCAACCGGGCGTCCAGATAAGCCGCCCGCTCCCGCCGCTGAGCGATCTCGTCGACGGCCCCGCCTCCGTCCCCCTCCTCCAGCACCAGCAACCCCCGCCGGGCACCGACCTCCCTCAACCGCCCCATGTCCGCAGGCCGACCAAAGCGGTGCACGACAACGACGGCCGCCGTCCGAGGAGTTACGACCGACTCGACGGCCAGCGCGTCGAGGCAGTAGCTCACCGGGTCCACATCCGCGAACACCGGCATCGCACCCACCCGGGCCACCTCTTCGGCGACCTCGGTGTTCCCGAAGGCCGGCACGACGACCTCGTCGCCGAGCCCTACGCCCGCAGCCCTGAGCATTGCTCCAGTACCCATGGTGGGATGGTCGGGGCGGAACGTGAACTGGAAGTGACGGACAACAAAAAAGAGGTGGGCCCTGAACCGAAGTTCAGGGCCCACCTCTAAAAGGAGTTCGGCGGCGTCCTACTCTCCCACAGGGTCCCCCCTGCAGTACCATCGGCGCTGTAAGGCTTAGCTTCCGGGTTCGGAATGTAACCGGGCGTTTCCCTCACGCTATAACCACCGAAACACTATGAAACAGACAACCGCACCACACCGTGACCATGGCATGGGGTTGTTCGTGGTTTCAGAACCAACACAGTGGACGCGAGCAACTGAGGACAAGCCCTCGGCCTATTAGTACCAGTCAGCTTCACCCGCTGTC
>NZ_LIRL01000382.1 GCF_001419795.1 Streptomyces niveiscabiei | reverse complement strand
CCTCGCCGGGCTCGGTGCCGGGCCGCAGCTCGTCGCCCTGTTCGCGATCCGGCACCGGGAAGCGCCCGAGCGGCTGCGGGGGCAGATCTTCAGCACCGGGGCGAGCCTGAAGATCAGTGGGTACGCGGCCGGCGCGGGTGTCGCGGCCTTCTGCCCGCCCGGCGGGGCGCTGCCGGCCGCCGCCGGGTGCCAGGCCCTCGCCGTGGCCGGTTTCCTGCTGCTCTCCCGTACCGGAGATCGGCCGAAAACCGCTGCCGGTACGTGTGGTTGACTACGCGGATGCTCCACGAATCGGTGCTGAGAACGAAGGAACTGCCTGCCGCCGATCGGTTCGAGGCATGGACGGAACGGCTGGGCCGTACGCACGCTCCGATGCGGCTGCTCAGCGACCGCGCGCACGACTACCACGGGGTCCAGCGCCTCATCCCGCTCGGCGAGGTGACGATCTGGCCGGCCTCCTTCGACCACCTCGTCTTCCAGCGGACCCCGCGTCTGGTGCGGCAGTCGGACCCGGAGGTGTACCACCTGTCGCTGCTGCTGCGCGGGGAGGGCGCGGCGGACTGGGGTGGCCGGCAGGCCGCGTACCGGGTGAAGGACCTGCACGTCAGCCACTCGTCGAGGGCGTTCGAGGTGGCGACGGGCCCCGACCCGGTGTCGATCGTCGGCGTGGAGATACCCCGCAGCGCGGTGGTCCTGCCGGGCCGCTGCGCGCAGGACCGGGTGCTCGGCAGGGTCGACGGCACGACAGGGCTCGGCGCGCTGCTCACCCAGTTCCTGATGCAGCTCACCGACGACACGGCGCCGTACCACCCGTCGGACGCGGCACGCCTCGGCACGGTCGTCATCGACCTGGTGACCGCCCTGTTCGCGCACCTCCTGGACGCCGAGCGGGCGATGACCCCGGAGACGCGGGCGCGCGCACTGACGCTGCGGATCAAGGAGTTCGTCCGCTGCAACCTGGCCGACCCGGAACTCAGCCCCGCGACGATCGCCGCCGCGCACCACGTCTCCCGCAGCTACCTGTACCGCCTCTTCCAGGCCGAGGGCCTCACGGTCTCGGCCTACCTGCGCGAGCAGCGCCTGAAGAACGCGCACCGCGACCTCACGGACCCGGCGCTGCACGCCCTGCCCATCCACGCGGTCGCCGCCCGCTGGGGCTTCCCGCGCGCCGCCGAGTTCACGCGCGCGTTCCGCTCCGCGTACGGCGACACGCCGAGCGAGGTGCGGGCCCGGGCGGCCCGCGGGGGATTGTCGCGCACCGGGGCCCCGTAGGCGGGGCAGTGGACGCAGTGCGTCATGTCCGTGGACGGTGCGCCAACGACACGCGCCCGGCCCATGGACCATGCTGGTGATCACCGCGCAGGGCACACACGTCCCGAGGCCGGTCCAGGATCACTGGGGAGTCCTGGCACGCACCCGGGCGCCCTGAAAAGAGGCGGACCCGTACCCAAGGGGTTGGAGCCCCCCGGGCACGGGCCCGCCTCACGCGTGCGGCCTCAGCGGCCCACGGTGACCACTCCTCCCGCCAGGGTGCCGCCGTCGTACACGACCTTGCCCGTCGACTTCTGCCAGACCTTGATCCGGAAGGTGTCGGGGCTGTCGGTGGCGGTGATCCGGAAGGCGTAGCCGGACGCCTTGTTCACCGTGCCGGTGCCCTGGTAGACGGCCTGCTTGCCGGTGACGACCAGCCAGTCCGAGCCGGTGCCGCGCAGCGACACGCCGGGCGCGGTGAATGTGACGCGGCCGGTCGGGACGGTCGCCTTCTTGCCGTACGCGGCGGCGAAGGAGAACGCCGCCCGGCCCTTCGGGGACAGCAGCAGGCCCGCGCCGGACGCCTTGCCCGCCCGGTCGTACACGACCAGCTCGGGCAGGGTCGTCGTGGCGGTCCCGCCGTCGTCGTCCTTGACCGTGACCACGGGACGGCGGATGCCGGCCTTGGTGTAGCGGTGCTCCGCCCTGCACACGGGACCGGTGTACGGCTTGCTGCCGTCGGCCCAGTCGATCGTGCAGGTGTGGGTGTCACGGGCGCCCGCGTCGGTGAACGAGGCCGTCACGGACGCCGGTTGACCGATGGCGACCGGCGTCGGGCCGGACGCCTTGGTGATGACCGGCGCCGCGTTCGCGACGGTCACCGTCACCGTGTCGCGGCTGCCGCCGCCCGCGATGGCGAGCTGGAACGTGCCGTTGTCCGCGCACGTCACCGTCGTGGCCGCCTTCGCCGGGTCGGCGACCTTGCACGGCGCGCCGCCCGCCACGGACCACTGCGCGCCCGGCGCGCCGGAGGCCGTACCGCGCAGCGCGATCGGCGCGCCCTCGGTGCCGGAGACGTCCGGGCCGGCGTGTACGACGGTCACCGGGTCGATGCTCCACAGGGTCGGCACGACCTTCTTGATCAGGCCGTCCGCGCCGAACTCCATCTTGTCGATGGTGGTCTCGCGGTGGGTGCCGTCACCGCCGGGGATCGCGAAGCGGTGGTAGGCGATGTACCAGTCGTCGGAGTTGGGGACCTGGACGACCGAGTGGTGGCCGGGCCCCTTGATGCCGAGGGACAGGTCCTTCTCCAGGATCACGCCCCGCTTGGTCCACGGACCGGTCGGGGAGGGCCCGGTGGCGTACGCGACACGGTAGTTGACGTCCCGCGTGTCGTTCTCCGACCACATGAAGTAGTACGTGCCCTTGCGCTTCACGACGAACGTGCCCTCGTTGTAGCCGCTCGGCGTCATGTCCTTGAACGTCGACATGTCCAGGGACGTCATGTCGGGGTTGAGCTTCGCGACGTACGCGTGGCCGTTGCCCCAGTAGAGGTAGTTCGTCCCGTCGTCGTCCGTGAACGTCGCCGGGTCGATCATCTGGCCCGGCGCCTGGCCCGCCTTCAGCAGGGGTTTGCCGAGGGCGTCCTTGAACGGGCCGGTCGGGGAGTCGGAGACGGCGACGCCGATGTTGGCGTCGGCGCAGAAGTAGAAGTAGTACTTGCCGTCCTTCTCGGCGATCGTCGGCGCCCACGCCCTGCTGTCGGCCCAGGAGACGTCCGGACCGAGGTCCAGGATGACGCCGTGGTCCGTCCAGTGGACGAGGTCCTTCGACGAGTACGCCTTGAACTGCGTACCGCTCCAGCCCTCGAAGCCGTCCGTCGTCGGGTAGATGTAGAAGGTGTCGCCGAAGCGGACGATGTTCGGGTCGGCGTTGAGACCGGGCAGTACCGGGCTTTTCATCTCGACCGCCGACACGGTCCAGGAGCGCTTCTTGCCGTCGCCGCCGGTCACGGTGTAGGTCACCGGCTCGGTGAAGTCCTGCACGCTGCCCGAGGCGGGGCTGATCGCCGCGCCGTGCGCGAGGGTGAACTCCGGTGCGAGGCGCCTGAGATCGGTGCCCGGCTTCACCGGCAGGGTGACCTTGCCGTCGGAGACGATCGCGTCGACCTTCAGCTGCGGCAGCGTGACACGGGCGATCCCCGTCGTGTTGCCGCTGATCTCCATGACCTCGGCGGCGCTCAACGCCCGCCCGTAGACGCGGAAGTCGTCGACCTCACCGGCGAACGCCGGGTCCGCCGCGTACAGCGACCTGCCGATGTAGCCCGAGTAGTCCTTGGCCGCGTCGTACAGCTCCGACGGCTTGACGGCCGTCGTCGTGCGGGCCACCTCGACACCGTCGGCGTAGAGGATCATCGTGCCGGTCGCGCCGTCCAGGGTGACCGTGACGTGCTGCCACTGGCCCGCCGTGAGCGCCGAGTTGCCGGTCAGCTTCGACTCGGCCGACCAACTCGCCTTCGTGATCGCCGAGTAGAGCGTCGAGCCGCCGTTGGAGGGCGTCGCGAACAGGTACTTGTCGCTGTCCGGGCCGAGGGCGAACAGCCACTGGAAGTTGGCGCCGCCCTGCCACTTCGCGTACGTCGAGACGGTGACCGAACCCGCGTCCTTGAGAACGCCGTTCGGGATCGTGACGTACGACCCGCCGGACAGCTTCACCGAGCCGCCGTGCACACCTGTGCCGAACTCGGGGGAGCCCACGTACGTGCCGTGGTTGCCGTGACCGCTGGAGTCGACGGCGATGTTCCCCTTCGTCTCGTCGAAGGTGTAGTGCACCAGCAGGTCGGCGGGTACGTCGGGGCCTTCGGCCGAGACGGTCACCGTCGCCTTGAGCGAAGTGCCGTCCGCCAGCTTGCCGTTGACCTCGAAGGTGCCGGGCTTCGCGTAGGCGTCCGCCGGGACCGCGTCCCAGGTGACCGCGACCGGGCGGCCCACGCCGTCGGCGTATCGGGCGATGACCGTCGCCGGGAGCACCGGAGCCTGGCCGGTCCGCGTCTTCACGGTGACGTCCTGGACGCTCTCCACCGCCTGGTCGGGCTGGTAGGCGCGCAGGAGGCGGTCGTACTCGGCCTTCGTCACCGGCAGGACCGTGCCGTGCCGGGGGCGGGCCGGGAGTTCGTAGTTCGTGGACGGGGTCCACACGCCCTTGTCGAGGTCGGTCGTCTCGAAGGGGATGTAGCCACGGCCGCCGAACTCGTCGAGGAACGCGTACCACTTGTCCTCGGTGTTCGACTTGAACACCAGCGGGCCCTCGGCCGCGCTCATCGTGCCCTTGCCGATGCCCTCGGCGACCGGCGTCCACGAGGTGTTCAGCAGCGAGTCGCTCTTCTCCTCGAAGATGAACTTGCTGTTGGGGGTGGACGACGTGTTGTTCCGCTCGTCCTTCGAGAGGCGGTAGTACGTGTCGTCGTGCTTGATGACCGTCGAGTCGATGACCGAGTAGCCCCGGTCCACCCACACCTTCGGCTCGCTGAACGTGTAGAAGTCACGCGTCGTCGCGTACATCATGCGGTTGTACGTGTCGCCGGAGTGCGCCTCGTTGTCGTACAGCTTCGACGCCCAGAAGACGACGTACTCGCCGAGCTTGGAGTCGTAATAGGCCTCGGGGGCCCAGGTGTTGCCCGCGCTGTCCGGGGAGACCCGCACCAGGCGCTGGTTCGTCCAGTGCGTCAGGTCGGTGGACTCCCAGACCATGATGGACTTGCTGCCGGTGCGCTGCGAGGCGTCCCAGTCGCCGTTGCCGTAGATCCTCAGGTCGGTGGCGATCTGGTAGAACTTGTCGCCCTCGGGGGAGCGGATGATGAACGGGTCGCGCAGGCCCTGCTCGCCGAGCGTCGACGTCAGGACCGGGCGGCCGTTGTTCAACTCCCGCCAGTGCAGCGGGTCGTTGCCCTTGCTCAGGCCGAAGTACAGCTGCTCGCCGTCCGAGGTGCCCTCGCCGGTGAAGTAGCTGAAGAGGTAGCCCTCCGGCTTCTGCGCCGCCGGGAGTTCGGGGACCTTCGCGGTCAGGACGCGCGTCGTGCTCTGCGCGCCCTTCGTCACCGTCGCCGTCAGGGCGGCGGTCGTCGCGCCCTCGCCGTGCGCCGGGCGGTGGACGATGCCGTCCGCCGAGACCGCGTCCGGGTTCGCCGACGTCCAGGTCACCTTCGTGCCGAACGCGCCGGTCGACGGGAGGGTCAGGTTGCCGCGGGCGTCGTCCAGGTTGTGGACGGTCAGGGAGTCGGCGGCCTGCCGGACCGCCGTCGCGTCGTCGAACGTGGGCAGGACCGTCACCTCGAAGGACTTCGTGTCGTTCACCGCGCCCTTGCGGAGCGTCGCCGTCAGCGTGGCGTGGCCGTTGGGTTCACCGGCCGCCGGGCGCGTGACCTTGCCGGCCGCCGAGACGACGTCCGGGTTGTCGCTGGCCCACGTGATGGTCGAGCCGCCCGCCGGGCCCGACTTCGGGAGCGTCAGGTCCGCCGTCACCGCGCTCGTGTCGCCCAGTGTCAGCGCCGCCTTGTCCGCCGCGACGCCCTGCGTGGCGACCGGCAGCGACAGGGTCTCCACCTCGGTGCCGGTCAGCGCGCGGTCGTACACGCGGAAGTCGCGGAGCTGGCCCTGGAACAGTTTGTCGCCGGGGTACACGGACTTGCCGAGGTAGTTCGCGGTCGTCGTGCCGCCCCCGATCGAGCCCGGGGTCAGCGTCACCGAGGTGTTGCGGCCGACCTCGGCGCCGTCCTCGTACAGGATGCCCGTCGTGCCCGACTGGGTGTACGTCAGGTGCTTCCAGACGCCCCTGGCCAGGGTGTGGCCGTCGTCCGCCCTGGTGTTCTGCTCCGTGGACCAGTTGCCCGACGCGATCGAGGTGCGCAGGGCGTTGCCGGTCGTGAAGAGGTAGCCGTTGCCCGCGGTGCCGCTCGTGTTGCCGAAGCCGTACAGGAAGTAGGGGGCCTGCTGGGCCGGGTCCATCTTCACGTCGAAGGAGACGCTGATCGCGTCCATGCCCTTCATGACGTCGTTCGGGAGTTTGACGTAGGTGTCCGAGCCGTTGAACGTGAGGCCGTCCGACCAGGAGCCCGTGCCGTTCAGGACGCCGTCGCGGCCGTGGCCCGAGGCGTCCGGGACGGTGGCGGTGCCCGAGGAGGCGTCGAGCTTGTACCAGAGGGCGAGGCCGTCGGTCAGGGTGTCGGCGTCCGCGGCCTGCGCGGAGACTGCCGGGGCGAGCCCGATGACCAGCGAGGCGGCGGTCAGACCGGCGAGCCGGGCCGCCAGGCGTCTCGCGCGGCCTTTCCGGGCGCCCGGGGGTGCGTTGTGCTGCGGCATGTTCTTGATTCCCTGTCGGAAGACACGAGGACACGAGGACACGAAGGGACGGGGGGAGGGCGTGACACGACCGCACGACCTTTCGTCTGGAAGGCCGTGCGGTTACAGCTGTGTGACGTCGTGTTGCGAGAGTGTCGGACGGGGTGTGGAGGCGCGTCAAGAGGTCTCGAACAATGTCCGACAGGTCGAACGGGCTGGTCGGGCGGGGAGTTGGCGGGGGCACGGAGCATCCAGGTGCGGGTGGCGGCTTCCTTCGTGAAAATTCAGAGGTGACAAGCGACGAGGGCGACGAGCTGCTGCTGCGGTTGCGGTCGCTCACCGCCCAGGCGCGGGAGCGGGCCGAGGTGCAGCGGTCCCAGGTGGAGCTGGCCATCGCCTTGCAGCGCGGCATGCTGCCGAGGGACCTGCCGTGTCCGCCCCGGGTGCGGCTGGCCGTGCGGTACGAGCCGGCTTGTTACGGGCTCAACGTGGGCGGGGACTGGTACGACGCCTTCTCGCTGCCCGGCGGGCGGCTCGCCCTGTCCATCGGGGACGTGCAGGGGCACAACATCGAGGCCGCCGCGTTCATGGGCCAGGTCCGGGTGGGCCTGCGGGCGCTCGCGTCCGTGACCAGCGACCCCGGCGAGCTGCTCGCCCGGACCAACGACCTGCTGTTCTCCCTCGGCAGCGACCTCTTCGCGACCTGCACGTTCCTGCGGCTCGACCCGGCCACCGGGATGCTGGAGAGCGCCCGTGCCGGGCACACGCCGTTCGTCTGGGCCACCGCCGACGGCCGGTCCGGCACCGCCGACGACGAGCCCGGGCCGCCGCTCGGCATCCAGCCCGGCGCCCAGTACCCCGTCTCCCGGCACCACCTGACCAGCGGCGGGGTCTTCGTGCTGCTCACGGACGGCGTCGTGGAAGGGCCCGCGATGCCCCTGGACGAGGGGCTCTCCCAGGTCGTGAAGCTCGCCGGGATCGCGGCTGTCGCGGGGCTCGGCACGGAGTCGCTGGCGGCAGCGGTCATCGAGGGGGCCACCCGGGTGGGGCACGAGGACGACGCCGCCGTGCTGGTGGTGGGGTACGACGAACCGGGGCAGCCGGGACAGGGGGAGTAGCCGCTCTCGTCTGGCCGTCCCCGTGGTCACGGTGTCTGATGGATCATGTGGTGGACACCTGGAACCTGCGCCGAGCGGCGGTCCTCGTCGCGCAGACGCTCGCCGTGGCCGCCTCCTACTACGGCGCCGGGCGGCTCGGACTGCTGCGCAGGCTGACCGTCGAGGACACGGTGTTCACGCCGGTGTGGCCGCCCACCGGCGTCGCGCTCACCTGGCTGCTGGTCATCGGCGTGCGCGCCTGGGCCGGGATCGCGCTCGGCTGCCTGTTCGTGATCCTGCACCTCACCTCCGGCGAGCTGCACCCGCCGATGATCGCCAACCTCGCGGGCAACGTCGCCGCCCCCGTCTGCGCCTGCCTCCTCCTGCGCCGCGTCGGCTTCCGCGCCGACCTCAGCCGGCTGCGCGACGGCGTCGCCCTCGTCTTCCTCGGCGCCCTCACGGCGATGCTGATCAGCTCGACGACCGGCGTCGGGGTGGCCGTCCTCACCGGCGACCTCCCCGAGGACAGCTTCTGGCCGGTGTGGGTCGCGTGGTGGGTCGGCGACGCGATGGGCGTGCTGATCGTGACGCCGCTGCTGCTGCTGGCGTACCGGGCACGCGGCCTGCCGGGCACGGCCCGCTGGAAGGAGGCGACGGCACTGGCGGTGACCGCCTGCTGCGTCGTCCCCGTCGCCACGAACAACCACATCAACATGCTGTTCCTCAGCTACCCGGTGCTGATCTGGGCGGCCCTGCGGTTCGAGCTGGCCGGCAGCATGCCGTGCGCGCTGCTCGCGTCCGTCCTCGCGACGGTCGCCGCGACCGACCGGGCCGGGCCCTTCGCGGGGCTCACGCACGTCGAGGTCATGCTGAAACTCCAGGCGTTTAACGGGGCCACCGCCCTCACCGCGCTCCTGCTCTCCGCCGTGATCACCGAACAGCGCAACACACGCCGCTCGGTGGAACGCGCCTGCGAGGAACTCGCCGAGGTCCTCGAACACCTCACCGCCGCCGACCGCGTCTACCCGCCCGACCGCTCCAGCAGATGACCGACGGCCTCGACGACGTCCGTGACGCTGTGATGCGGTACGTCGAGACCGTCCGGCCAGGCCCGGCCCCGCACCCAGATCGCCCGCAGC
>NZ_LIRL01000381.1 GCF_001419795.1 Streptomyces niveiscabiei | reverse complement strand
CGGCTGCGGACGCGTACGACGATGTCGACGCCGAAGTCGTTGACTCCCCTGAGGGAACCGCCGGTTCGGCCGACGAACAGGACAACTCGCCCGAGGGCGCGACGGATTCGTACGCCGATGGCGCGCCGACCTCGAAAGCCGACGGCGAGATAGTCGACTCGCCGACGGACGAGGCCGGTTCGGAGGACGCCGAGTCCAAGTCCCCGACGGGGAACGCCGATTCCGGCGACGCCGAGCCCGGCGAGGAAACCCCCTCCGCCGAGAACTCACCCATGGACCACACGAGCTCCGACTCACCCAGCGCCAACACGGCCCTCGGCGACAGCTCGCCCACCACCAACACGAGCTCTGACGACAACTCGCCCACCGACAAGGCCGATTCCGGCAACGCCGAGGCCAAGTCCCCGAAGGGCGGCACCGATTCGGGCAGCGCGAAGGGGACCGAGCCCGGCGAGAAGTCCTCCCTTGGAGACAACTCCCCTGCCGACAAGGCCGATCCCGACGGAGCCGACACCAACTCGGCCCGCACCGAGGACCGTTCCGACGACGCCGCCCCCATCGACCACCCGACCGCGATCTTCAAGGCCGTACGCCCCAAGCCGAACGTCGACCAGCCGACGACGATGCTGAAGCTGGGCGACGTGCAGAAGCCCGGCACGACGACGGACTCCGGAAAGCCGGGCGACGCCGAGAAGCCGGCCTCCACGGGCAAAGCCGCCGGCGCCGCCTGGACGACGTCCGCCGCCAAGAAGCCCGACACCTCGAACGCGACCACCGACACGGACTCGGCCGGGAAGACCGGCACCGCCGAGGACACGGACGCCACCCCGAAGCCGGGCGAAGCCAACCCCTCCGGGAAGTCGAGCGACCCCAGGGGCACCGGGAAGACCGACGCCTCCGAGGAGACCGGCCCCGCCGGAAAAGCCGGTGCCCCCGCAAAGACCGAAGGCGCCGGGATCGCGGGCGGGCCGAAGCAGCCCGGTGCCGCCGGAACCGCGAACGCGACCACCGGCACGGGCGCAGCCGCGAAGACCGGCACCACCGCCGAGTCCACCACCGCCGCCCCGAAGCCGAGCGCCGCCCCGAAGACGGGCACCGCCCCGAAGACCGACGGCGCCGGGAAGGCCGCCCCCGGCGGCAGGGCCGGCGAGGCCGGGAAGCCGCGTACCGGTGCCGGCGGTGACGCCGACGCCGAGGCCGAGCGGACCAGCAGGTTCGTCGCGCTGAAGCCGCTGGACGACCCGGCGGGACGTAAGCCGCGTAGCTCCACAGGCGCAGAGGCGACCGCTACCACCGCCGTACCCCAGGTCGGCCCGGAGCGGACGACCCAGCAACCCCTCCCGCCGAAGCCGCCGTTGGACCTGCTGGCGGAGTTGACGAACACGCCCCCGCCGCCGCCCACCCCGCTGCGCGCCCTCGTGCGGCGGGTGAAGATCTGGACGCCGCTGGTGATCCTGCTGGCGGTCGTGTTCGCGATCGCGCAGATGGTCCGCCCGCTCCCGAAGCCGACGCTCGACCTGACGGCGCAGAGCGTCCACACCTTCGAGGGCGCCAAGGTCGACATCCCGTGGCCCGCGCAGGGCCAGGCCGCGCTGGACGTCCAGGGCGTGGGCACGTTCGGCTCGTCGGGCCAGGAGAAGCCGGTCCCGATCGCGAGCGTCGCGAAGGTGATGACCGCGTATCTCATCCTCAAGGACCACCCGCTGAAGAGCGGCGAGGACGGCCCGAAGATCCCGATCGACCAGGCCGCCCAGGACCAGTCGAACGCGGGCCAGGAATCGACCGTGAACGTCACGAAGGGCGACGCGATCACCCAACGCGAGGCGCTGGAAAGCATCTTGATCGCGTCGGCGAACAACGTCGCCCGCCTGCTGGCCCGTTGGGACGTCGGCTCGGAGACGGCCTTCGTCGAGAAGATGAACGCCGCCGCCAAGGACCTGGGGATGACGAACACGACGTACACGGACCCCTCGGGCCTGAACGACACGACCGTCTCGACGGCGATCGACCAGGTGAAGCTCGGCAAGGCGGCGATGGAGCAGCCCGTCTTCCGCGAGGTCGCGGCGATGATGTCGTACACGGACTACAAGGGTGAGTACCACTCGAACTGGAACGGCCTGGTCGGCAAGAACAAGGTCGTGGGCATCAAGACGGGTACGACGACCTCGGCGCTGGGCAACCTGATGTTCGCCGCGAAGAAGGAGGTCGGCGGGGAGACCCGGACGATCATCGGCGCGGTCGTCCGGCAGCCGGCGGGCGGCCCGGAGAACACGATCCTCAGCGCGGCCCTGGACTCCGGCGACAAGCTGATCCGCGCGGCCCAGGACGTCCTGACGTCGGCGACGATCCTGAAGAAGGGCGACGTCGTCGGCTACGTGGACGACGGCCTCGGCGGCCGTACCCCCGTGGTAGTCACGCGGGACGTCACCGCGGTCGGCTGGCCCGGCCTGAAGGTGAAGCTCTCCTTCGTCGCCGGTGATCTCCCGCACACCGCGAAGGCGGGTACCCAGGTCGCTACCCTGACGGTCGGCGACGGCGGCTCCGCGAGCGCCGTGAAGGTACCCGTAGCTCTCAGGAGTGAGTTGGCGGAACCCGGTTTCGGCGCGAAGCTGACCCGCCTCGGCTGACCCGGCACCCTCCCGCGGCCCGTCGTCCAGTACCACCCGGTCCTGGCCGGCGGGCTGCGTGCTAGCGTCACGAAACGGACACAACTCGACGGCCGCTCACCCTGTGGTCGTAACCCTGCGGTCTTACGGGAAGCCGGTAGGGGACGAGAAGAAGAAGACGGGACACGGGGAGTGCCTACAGGTGGCCACTGCGGAGCCGACACGCGACGACACCGGTCCGGGCCCGGACCCTCGCCCGCGAATACGGCTGCCCGCGCCGCACTCCGGCTCGCATGACCGGCTCGACCCCGCCACGGCGGCCGGCAGCCCAGGGGAGTCCGGGAGCACCGGGGAGTCCGGGGTGAGGCCCTCGCTCGGGGCCCGCCTCGACGCCCGCTTCGGCCCCCGCCTCACCCGGCTGCGCGCCTGGCTGACGCACCACCTGGTGCTCTCCATGACCGTCCTCTCGGGCGGCCTGCACCTGCTCTGGTTCTTCACGTTCGCGAACAGCGGCGGCGACCTGGCCGCCCAGGACGCGTGGGCGGAGTTCGTCGGCCGCCACCCCGACTCCGCGTACAACCTCGCCTGGTACGGCGGGATGCACCCGGTGTCGTACAGCATCATCTCGCCGTACCTGATGTCGGTCCTCGGCGTGCGGACGACGATGATGATCGCCGGGACGCTCTCGGCGGGCCTGCTGACGCTGATCCTGCTGCGCTCACGGCCGGTGAAGAACCCGGTCTGGCCTGCACTGATAGGGGTTGTCGCGTTCCTGTGCAACGCGGCGAGCGGGCGGGTCACCTTCGGCCTGGGCAACATGTTCGCGCTGGGCGCGGTGGCCGCCGTCTTCTGCTGGCCGCACAAGTGGCGCCACAAGCGCTGGGCGAAGGCCCTGGTGGCGGCGCCGCTGGCCGCGCTGGCGACGATGTCGTCCCCGGTCGCGGGCCTCTTCGTCGGCCTCGTGGCGGTCGCCCTGTTTTTGCAGAAGCGACGCCCTGGGGCGTGGGCGCTGGGCATCGCGCCGGCCCTCGTCGTCGGCGTCTCCGCGTGGCTGTTCCCGTTCTCGGGGACGCAGCCGATGTCGATCGGCTCGGCGTCACTGCCGTTCATCTACTCGGTGATCGTCTTCTTCGGCGTGCCGAAGGACTGGAAGACGGTCCGGATCACGGCGGCGGTGTACGGGCTGTTCGTGCTCGGCGTGTGGATCGTCAGCTCGCAGATCGGCTCCAACATCACCCGGCTCGCGATGCTGTTCGGCGGCGTCGTGGTCGCGTGCGCGCTGCCGTTCGCGGTGCCGCGCAGCCGCAAGTGGTACGCGCTGGTGATCGCGACGGTCGGGTTCGTGGTGTGGGTCGGCTTCAAGTCGGTCGACGACGTCGTACGGACGACGCCCGCCGCGTCCTGGGCGCGCGAGCTGGCGCCGCTGGTGAACGAGCTCCAGCAGGTCGGCGCGGGGAAGGGGCGGGTGGAGGTAGTACCGGCGCGCTCGCACCGGGAGGCGTCCGCGCTCGCGCCGTACGTGAACCTCGCGCGCGGGTGGAACCGGCAGGCCGACATGAAGCGCAACCCGCTCTTCTACGACGACACCCTCAACTCGGCGAACTACCACGAATGGCTCAAGCGGTGGGCCGTGCACTTCGTCGTCGTACCCAAGGACGCCCCGGACGGGGACGGCGCCGAGCGGGAGCGCGAACTGGTCCAGCGGGGTCTGCCCTACCTGAAGCAGATCTGGGGCGACGCCAACTGGCAGCTCTTCCGGGTCAACGACCCGGCGCCGCTCGCCGAGCCCGACGCGGTGGTCCAGCGCGCCGAGCAGGGCGAGATGACGATCGACGTGAAGCGGGCCGGGCGGGTCCTGGTCAAGATCCCCTACTCCCCCTGGCTGAGCATCGTCGACGCGCAGGGCAAGAGCCTCAAGGCCCCCCAGGAGACCGAGGCGTCCAAGCACCGCGAGGAGGGCGAGCCGAAGGTCTACGAGAACCTCCACGGCTGCCTGTACGAGACGGAGGAGGACACGGAGGGCGACAAGTGGACGATGCTGGTCGCCCCCACGGCGGGCATCTACCGGCTGGCGGCGCCCTACCAGCTGCCCCGGGGGACGCCGTGCCCGGACGAACTCAAGTAGTCCCGCACTAGTACCTGAGAGCTAGCGCAGCTCCGCTACGTAGCGGTCGGTCCCCGGAATCGTCGGGATGAAGGGGGCCACCAGCTCCACCCTGCCGAGGCCCGCCTCCTCCACCCGGGCGTCGAGGCCGGTGAAGTGGTCCTGCCAGACCTCCCGGGGGTCCTGTTCGAGGAACCACAGGAGGGTCAGGCGGGTGTCGGTGCCCTCGACCTGCTTCACGTACGACATGCGGTCGACGGGCAGGGGGGTGGGCCGGAAGACCGTCACCATCGCCGCCGGGGACGCCTTCAGGGCGCGCGGGAGGTGGCGGGTACGGAGCCACTGGAGGAGGTCGGTGCGCCGCTCGGGCGCCTCGGCGTCGATCACCTCCAGGATCAGCCCCTGGTAGGGGTGGTCCAGGGCGTGGAAGTCGCGGGGGCCGGCCGCGCCGTCGCGGTAGACCGTCGTCTCGTGGTCCTGGAACGCCGTGAGGACGTGGGTGCGGTCCTGGTAGACGCGGGCGTCTTGGTTGAGGCGGCGGTTGATGGAGACGGTCCAGCGCATGTGGTCGGCGTAGCGGCCGTCGGTGATCCAGTAGGTGGAGAGGTAGCACCCCTGGGTGACGGGCTGGGCGACCGCCGACTTCTCCGGGTAGCGCAGGAGCTGGAGGTCGCGGGTGGCGACCCAGCGGCGGCCCGCGTACATCCAGGGCATCGCCATCGCGCCGGCGTAGAAGTGGTCGTCCTCGTACCAGCGGTTGTAGGCGTACTCGTGGCCGGGGTGCGGTTCGACCATGGTGATCAGGGCGTGGCCGGGGTGGACGCCGTAAGGGCCGGTGGCCGCCAACTCGGCGTAACGGGCGCTGGATTCGGCCTCTTTGGAGGCGGCCTCGCCCGACGTGGTCCCGCCGGTGCCGGTCTCGTTCATGTGCGTTCCCCTTTCCTGCGCGCTCGCCCATACTCTGACGGTCCGTCAGACAATGCGCCAGCGTCAGGAAGCGGCCAACAGGGAGGGTCCGTGTCTCTGCTCACCGGCAAGACCGTCGTCGTGTCCGGAGTCGGCGCGGGCCTGGGTCACCAGGTCGCGGCGGCCGTCGTACGGGAAGGGGGGAACGCGGTGCTCGGGGCGCGGACCGAGGCACAACTCGCCAAGTCCGCGCGGGACATCGACCCCGGCGGGGCGCGCACCGCGTTCCGGTCCACCGACATCACCGACGAGCAACAGTGTTCCGCTCTCGCCGAGTTGGCGGTGTCGCGGTTCGGCGGTATCGACGCCGTCGTCCAAGTCGCCGCCTGGGACTCCTACTTCGGGGGCGTCCAGGACGCGGACTTCGAGACCTGGCGGTCCGTCATGGACGTGAATCTGCTGGGGACCCTGCGGATGACGCGGGCCTGTCTGCCCGCGCTGAAGGAGGGCGGCGGGGGCGCGGTCGTGTTCATCGGGACGCAGTCGGCGGTGGCGGCGCCCTCGCAGGTGAAGCAGGCGGCGTACGCGGCGTCCAAGGGGGCGCTGACGAGCGTGATGTACTCGCTGGCAAGGGAGTTGGGGCCGTACCGGGTCCGGGTGAACACGGTGCTGCCGGGGTGGATGTGGGGGCCGCCGGTGGAGGCGTACGTGCGGTTCACGGCGCGGTCGGAGGGGGTGCCCGAGGGTGAGGTGCTGGAGCGGCTCTCGGGGCGGATGGCGCTGCCGGAGCTGGCGACGGACGGGGACGTGGCGGACGCGGCGGTGTTCCTGGCGTCGCCCCGGGCGCGGGCGATCACGGGGCAGTCGCTGCTGGTGAACGCTGGGGAGTTGATGCGCTGAGCGGCGCCGGACCAGCCGGTTCACCGGTGCCGGACCACTCAATTCAGCGTTCACGTACAGGAATTGAGGTCACCTCGCCGAACGATTTTACTCCCCCTTGACCCTCCTCGCGCTTGCCGTGAGCACACCATCACACCCAGAGTTCACATGCCTGCCCTGCCTGCCTGCTGCGAACCCCCACGTTGACGGCGAACCCTGGAAGGGGGCACATGAACGGTCTCGACTGGGCCGTGCTCATCGGCTACTTCGGCGTGATGGTCGCCATCGGCGTCTGGTCGCACAAACGGGTCGACGACGTCAGCGACTTCTTCACCGCCGGCGGCAAGATGCCGTGGTGGCTCTCCGGTATCTCCCACCACATGTCGGGCTACAGCGCGGTGATGTTCACCGGGTACGCCGGCATCGCCTACACCTACGGGGTGACCTCCTTCGTCACCTGGTCCTTCCCCATCGCGCTCGGCATCGCGATCGGCTCGAAGCTGTTCGCGCCGCGCATCAACCGGCTGCGTTCACGGCTCCATGTGGCCTCCCCGCTGGAGTACTTGAAGAACCGGTACGACCTGAAGACCCAGCAAGCACTCGCTTGGTCGGGGATGCTGCTGAAGATCGTGGACGTCGGCGCCAAGTGGGCGGCGATCGCGACCCTGCTGTCCGTCTTCACCGGCATCTCGCTGAACCAGGGCATCCTCATCACCGGCACCATCACGGCCGTGTACTGCACGATCGGCGGCCTGTGGGCCGACGCGCTCACGGAGCTGGGCCAGTTCGTCATCCAACTCCTCGCGGGCGTCGCGATGTTCATCGCCGTGGTGGTCGAACTGAACGACAGGAACATCGGGTTCCTCGGCGCCTGGGACGAGCCCGCGCTCCAGGGCCACGGCAAGCCGCTGGTCGGCCCGTACGGCACCGTGTTCCTGCTCGCGTTCCTGTTCATCAAGCTGTTCGAGTACAACGGCGGCATGCTCAACCAGGCCCAGCGGTACATGGCGACGCCGAACGCGAAGGAGGCCGAGCGCTCCGCGCGGCTGTCGGCGCTGCTGTGGCTGGTCTGGCCGGTCGTCCTGTTCTTCCCGATGTGGATGTCGCCGCTGCTGGTCGAGTCGAAGAAGCCGGACGGCTCCGACTCCTACGGCCTGATGACCGAACAGCTCCTGCCGCACGGCCTGTTGGGGCTCGTGATCGTCGGCTTCTTCTCCCACACGATGGCGATGTGCTCCTCCGACGCCAACGCGATCGCGGCCGTCTTCACCCGGGACTGCGCGCCGGTCATCTGGAAGCGGGCCCGAACCTGGAACCAGGGGCAGGGACTTCGGGTCGCGCGCATCACGACCGTCGTCTTCCTCGGCCTGTCCATGGCGGCGGCGACACAGGTCAACTCCCCCGCGTTCAAGGACATCATCACCGTCGTCATCAAGTGGGTCGCCGGCCTGATGGGCCCGATGGCCATCCCGATGATGCTGGGCCTGCTGCGGCCGTTCCGCCGCTCCGGGCCGACGGCGGCGCTGATCAGCTGGTCGATGGGGCTGCTGGCGTTCTGGCTCGTCAACTACCCGATCAACTGGAACGTCGACGGCGGCGTACCCCTCCAGTATCAGGTGTCCGTACCCCTCGCGGTCTCCCTCGTCCTGTACATCGCGATCGGGTTCATCCGGCCCGAGGACACCCCCGAGCGGCTCGCGGTCATCGACAAGATCAACTCGGACGACGACGCGGCGGCCGTGGCGGTGAGCGCGGAACTGGACGACGGACGCGGCACCGTGGGGGCCACGAAGAGCGGCTGAGAGCGGGGCACGAAAAGCGGCCGGAACCGGGGGAGGCTTCCCCACGCTCCCCCGTCCGGCCACATTCCCGGCAGCAACACCACCAACGCGCAAAAACCGCCACACCCCACC
>NZ_LIRL01000380.1 GCF_001419795.1 Streptomyces niveiscabiei | reverse complement strand
GAGACGGAACTGCCGGGCACCATCTGGACCCGCAAGGTGCCCGGCAGTTCCGTCTCCGTGAGCCGCGGTTCTCATGCCAGCCGGCGCCTGCGGGTCCCCCTCAGGTGCCCAGATGCCGACGAAGCCACTGGCCCATCTGCTGGACGGCCCGGTCGACCTCGGGTACGCGTCCCGCGCCCAGGACGAACGAGTGCTGGCCTTCGGGCAGCGGGTGGACCTCGGTGATGATGCCGAAGTCCGCGAGACGGCGGGCGAGTTGAGCGCCGTCGTCGGCGAGGGCCTCGTGCTCGCCGTAGTGGACGAGCGTGGGCGGCAGGCCGGTGAGGTCGGCGTTCACGAGGCTGATCTCGGGGGCGGCGAAGTCCACTCCGGGCTCCTGGAGCCAGGATGCCCGGAAGAGTTCGAGGATGCCCCTGCCGAGCATCTTGTCGCTGTCCTCGTTCGCGTCCACCGACGCGTTCCGGAGGGTGAGGTCGGTCCAGGGCGAGACGCTGACGATCGCACCCGGGGTCGCCTCCCCCTGCGCGAGCAGGCGCAGCGGCAGCATCACCGCGAGGGTGCCGCCGATCGAGTGGCCCGTGCTGCCGATGTTCCGCGGTTCGTAGCCCTGGGAGAGCAGCCACCGGTAGGCGGTCTCGGCGTCGTCGAGCTGTGCCGGGTGGGGGTGTTCGGGTGCCAGGCGGAAGTCCACGACGAGGGAGCGGGCGCCGGCGGCCTTGGCTATGTGACCGGCGGCCTTGCGGTCCGAGTGCATCGAGGCGGTGACCGACCCGCCGAAGTGGAAGTGGAGCAGCGCGCGGTCGGGGTGGGCGTCCTCGGGAATGCACCACAGGGCGGGGACGCCGCCCGCGTCGACCTCGGCGTAGGTGACGCCTTCCGGCTCGGCCGACGCCCGGTGGTTGGTCTCCACGATGTCGCGGACGACGGCGAGGTCGAGGCCCGGTGTCGAGGCCTTCGCGCTCACGCTCTCCAGGAACTGCGCGAACTCCTGTGCCGCTGGACTTGCTCCCACGGTGTGCTCCTTCATGGTTCGGTGCCACGCCCGCTGCCGGCGGGCGTGCCGGTTGCTGTGCGTCTGCGGACGGCCCGGTCAGTCGTCGTGGGGAGTCATGGAGACCACGACCTTGCCGGACTTGGTCCGGCCCTGTTCGAGGTACGCCATCGCTTCGAGGGTCTGGTCGAACGGGAAGACCGCGTCGATGACCGGGCGGAGCTTCCCGCTGTCGTACAGGGCGCTGAGCGTGCGCAGTTGGGAACCGCTGGCCCGCATGAAGAAGAACTCGTAGCGCACGCCGAGCGCCTTGGCCCGCTTGCGGATCTTGCGGCTGAGGGCGTTCATGAGGACGCCCAGGGGGAGCGGGGCTCCCAATTGCTTGGCGAAGCCCGCGTCCGGCGGGCCGGTGACGCCGATGGCCAGGCCGCCGGGCTTCAGTACGGTCAGCGACTTCTCCAGGTTCGCCCCGCCCAGGGAGTCCAGCACCAGGTCGTAGCCGGAGAGCGTCCGCGAGAAGTCTTCCTTGGTGTAGTCGACGACGATGTCGGCGCCGAGGCTCCTGACCAGCTCCTCGGAGGCGGGGCCCGCTGTCGTCGCCACCGTGGCGCCGAGGTGCTTGGCCAGCTGGATGACCGTCGATCCGAGGCCCCCGGCGCCGGCGTGGACGAGCACCTTCTGGCCCGGCTTCACGTGCGCGCGCTCGACGAGGATCTGCCAGGCGGTCAGGGCCACCAGAGGCACCGCGGCTGCCTCCTGGGCGGTCAGCGAGGCCGGCTTGGGCGCGACGTCGTCCTCGTCGATGGCGATGAACTCCGCGAACCCTCCGATCCGCAGGTCGCGCGGACGGGCGTAGACCTCGTCGCCGGGCTTGAAGCCGCGTACGGCGGGGCCGACCCGCACCACGACACCGGCCACGTCGTGGCCCAGCACGAACGGGCGCCGGTACTTCAGGAGCTGCTTGAACTCCCCGTTGCGGACCATCTTGTCCAGCGGGTTGACGCCGGCGGCGCGCACGCGCACCAGGACGTCGCGGTCCCGGACGGTGGGCTCGGGCACCTGGGCGGCGCGTGTGCCGCCCGGGCCGTACTTCTCGACGACGAATGCCTTCATGTCGGCTGCCTTACTCGGTGATCTTCTCCGTGGCCGGTGCGTGTCCCGCGCCAACCGTGACGCTACTCGCTGAGTATATGAAAGTAAACTCAGCTGAGGCTAGAATCACCCCATGAATGCGTGGACGGAAGTTGTTCAGGATGCCGGCATGGTCCCCCGTCTCGACCGGGACACGTCGAACTGCTCGATCGCGCGGACCCTGGAGATCGTGGGGGAGAAGTGGACGATCCTGATCCTGCGCGAGGTCTGGTACGGCTCGTCCCGCTTCGGCGACTTCGAACGCGTCCTCGGTTGCCCCCGCAACCTCCTCGCGGCGCGGCTGCGCATGCTCGTGGACGAAGGGATCCTCGCCGGCGAGACCTACAAGGAGCCCGGCTCACGGAGCCGCCCCAAGTACGTGATCACCCCCAAGGGCATGGACCTGGTCCCCGCCGTCCTGGGGCTGTTGCAGTGGGGCGACCGCTACCGCGCCGACCCCGAAGGGCCCGCCGTACTGTCGAGGCACCGCGCGTGCGGCGCCCACGTCGACGTCCAGATCCGCTGCGAAGAGGGCCATGCCGTCCAGGCGGCCGACATCGAAAGCGTCCCCGGCCCGGCCTTCCGCATGAAGCCCGCCGGGTGAACTGAGCACGATCGCGCACGGCGAACGGCGCCGAGAGCGTGCGCGGGCCGGGTCAGGGCAGAAGGCCGGCGCGACGGGCGATCACGACGGCTTCGAGGCGGGTGGTCGCGTGGAGCTTGGACATAGCGGACTTCATGTAGCTCTTCACGGTCTGCGAGGTCAGTCCGAGCCGCTCGGCGATGGTCTTGTTGGGCAGCCCGCAGGACGCGAGAGCGAGCACGTCCAACTCTCGCCTGGTCAGGTCGTCCAGGGGACGCTTGTCGGTGCCGGGCTCGGTGAGCCGTTGTGCGATGTCGTGCAGTGCGCGTTCCAGCGCGGGGTCCGAGACGCGCCGGCCGAGAGTCCGTAGCTCGGTGTACGCCTCCCGAACGCGTTCACGCAGGCTTCCGAGATCCGCGTCCTTCTCCTCCTGGCTGCCCCGCAGGGCGTGCGCGGTGACGAGTTCCTGCTCCAGCGCGCGGGCCTCGTCCTTCAGGCCGTCCTGGATCCGGTCGCCCACGATCTCGTCGGTGCGAAACGCCGCGTACATCAGCGCTATGGGCCTGCGGTCGACGACCACCGGTACGGCGGCGATGGAACGGATGCCTTCGGCGCGGATGATGAGGTCGTAACGGTGCGTGATCTGGTCGCAGGAGAAGTAGTCGTTCACCGCGATCGGCCGGCGTGAGGCCACTGCTCGGCCACCCAGTCCCTCGCCATGGCGCAGGACCGCTCCGCGCAGGGCACCCACCGTCGGCCCCGCGAAGTTGCCGAGCACCAGGTCGTCGGCAGGGGTGACGGAGCCTGCGAAGGCCAGCGAGACACCCGTTGCCCTGCGGACGCGCTCGGCCGTCCGGTCGAGCCGGTGGGGGAGGTCATCGGCGATCTTCATCGATCCCCTTCTTCGTACATGCCCGGCGCGGTGTCTGAACGTCATGGCGAAGGGAAGACGGAAGCGGTCGTTCTCGGCGAAGGCCCAGCCGCTTGCCGTGAGGCCCCCATGGGGGTGCGGTTCCACCTCGGCAGGCGAAGACAGCGGGCCCCACGGTCTCCCGGCTGCTTCCCTGGGGCGCGTGAGCGCTGTTCACATTGATATCAGACCAACGGAGCTCGTCATCGGTCAGGCTTGTCCTGGAGATCCGGCTGTCCACCTGCAAGGACGTCGCTGCGCCCATGGCGACGACGCGGAACCGGATGCCGGGGATGCCGAGCCGGCCCGCCTCGACCGGAACGCCGCTCGCCGAGGTGGGTGAGATCGCTGTGTGAGCGTCGAGCAGGGCGCGGAGCTGCCCGTAGCCGCGTACGTGGCTGGGCACCCTTCGCCTTCACCGGGGCCCGGCGCCCGGCCAGGTTCGGCTACTCGGCGGATCTCCTCCGACCGAGCGACCGCCATCTTCGAGCGGGCCGGGGTCCGCGAGTCCGGCGGTCGTATCCGCTTCACCCAGGCCGGCACCGCCGGGCCGTCGTATCTCGTCGTCCGCCACGGTGGCGAGCGGACGGGCCTCGCCGAGGAATTCGGCGGTCTTGTCGCCTCCGGTGGTGTACGAGCGGAGGGTGTTGGCGTTGCTGGGCGAGTCGAGGAAGACGTAGGCCACCGTGCGGACGGTCAGCGCCTTTCCGGCGGGCAGGGCCGGAACGCGTTCCGCTGGCGAACCGGTGTGAGCGGCCGACAGCCCCCTGGTTCAGCCTGCGGACGTGGGGATGACGGGCAGGACGATGCGGGAAGGGTGTGCGGCGTCGTGGGCGACCTGTTGGTGGGCTGGACGGGAGTCCGTCTTGTCGTCGAGGAAGGCGGCGGTGTTGAGGTTGCGGTCCCAGCGGGGGAAGTTGCTGGAGGTGACGTGGACGCGTATGCGGTGTCCGGCGAGGAAGACATGGCTCGTCGACCACAGGTCGACGGTGTGCTCGGTGAACTCTCCCGGTGTGGTGACCGACCGCACGATCCCGTCGACGACGTTCCGGGAGACGCCCGCGGTGTCGACGTCGCAGAGCCGGACCACCCAGTCCGTGGTCGGGGCGTCGGTCGCCGCGTGGAGAATCGCGCGGACGCGGCCGGTGACCTCCAGGTCCTCGGTCAGCGGCTCCGTGGTGTGGACGAGGACATCCGGTCGTGCTTCGACGGCGGCCTGATCGAGAGGGCCGGGCCGGAAGTTCTCCGTCATCAGGAGCGCGCCGCCCGTGGTCGGCACGGGGTCGGCGGGGTCGTAGATGTAGGTCTCGCTCCCCTCACCCGCCTGCGGGAGGGCGAAGGTGAGCGCCCCGTCCGACCGCAGGAACAGGTCCGTGGGGACGGCGCGGGTCAGGGGCCACTCCTGCTCCTCGCGCCACTCGTTCCTGCCCATGACGAAGAGCAGCACCGGGGGCAACTGTGGCCCCGACGGGGTGGTTTCGGGGGCGAGCCACTGCCGGAGCCATGCGCTCTGGACGTCGGTGAGGCTGCCGCGGAACCCGAGGAGTTCCGCGCTCGCCGCCATGCCGAAGTCGACGTCGCCGATCTGGTGACCGTGGTTGACATGTGTCCAGGGGCCCATGATCAGAGTGCTGGGCCGCCCTGCCGCGTGGCTCGCGGTGAAGTTGTCGAGGGTCCCCTGACTGAAGACGTCGTACCAGCCGCCGGTGTGCAGGCTGGGCAGGTCGACTTCGGCTTGGCGTCCCGCGACCCGGCAGGCCGCGCTCCACCCGGGCTCCTGGCGGGAGCGCTCGTAGCCGATGTCCGGGATGCCGTGGCGCCGGAAGGCGGGATGGCGCCCGGCGGGCAGTTCCCGGTATCCGGACGTCGCGGCCATGTCCAGGTCGTGGACCAGCGCCTGGAGCGCCGCCGGGAGTGTGGCCGGAGTGGCGGCGTGCCGGCGCAGGACGGTGTCCACTCCCTGCTGCAAGGACCAGGGCAACGCGATGCCCAGCTCACGGGCCCCTCCCCGCGCGAAGAGCCCGTCGTCCGGTTCGGAGAAGGTGTCGAGCGGAGCGATCGCTTTCAGCTCGGGCGGCCCGGACAGCGCGGCCATCCACTGCGTGTTGCCGAAGTAGCTCTGCCCGAACATGCCGACGCGGCCGTTGGAGCCCGGGAGGGTCGCGGCCCAGCGGACCGTGTCGTAGCCGTCGCCGGCCTCGTGCGTCCACGGGTCCCACGAGCCGTCAGAGGCGAACCGGCCTCGGGTGTCCTGGATCACGACGAGGAATCCCTTGCGTGCCAGGCCCGTCGGATCGAGAGCGCCGAGCAGCAACGGGGTGTTCTTGCCGTAGGGGAGACGGGTGAGCAGGACGGGCCATGGTCCGCCTTCCGCGGGCTGATACACGTCCGCCCGCAGCACAGTGCCGTCGCGCATGGTGGCGGGAACGTCGTAGCGGGCCGTCACGTCGTGCATGTACCGGTTCCTTCTGTCGCGCCGAGTCGAGGGATTCCGGACTCTCGCAGCCCGCATCACGCCCCGGCACCCCCGAAATAGGGGTGGCGGGACCGGAGACGGGTGAGCCCTACGGGGCGCCAGGACGGCCTTGCCCGGTGGACCCGTATCCCTCCGACCCGGGTGCCTTCGCGCTTCAGGACGGCGTGGACGCGCGGCGAGCCGTAGATCCCGCCGGAATCGGTGTGGATCTGCTCCGTTCCGGCTGCGTATCGGCCTTATGACTGAGTCCATGAGGGGGCGATTTGTTCGTTTCTTGCCGGGGCGGCGTGTGAGGGAAACGACGGCTTTCCCTCCTTTTCCCGGGCGCCTGCTCCTGTGCGTCATCCTCGGAGCTGACGCGCAGCCATACCTGAGAGCTACCAGGCCCGTTCGGGCGTCAGCTCCAGGTAGTCGGTCATTCGGCTGATACGCGGAGAGGGGTACGGGCCGGACGATGAAGGGAGTTCCTGGTCAGATACGCCGCAGCGTGCATCTGGCCGTCCGTGTCATCGATCGGAGCAAGACCTCGTGACCACAGTGCAGTCCGCGACCCGCACTCCTACTCTCGCCGCCCGTGCCACCGACCTGTCCAAGGTCTATGGGCAGGGAGATACCCGGGTGGTCGCTCTCGACCGGGTCAGTGTCGGCTTCGAGCAGGCCCGGTTCACGGCGATCATGGGGCCGTCGGGGTCCGGCAAGTCCACGTTGATGCATTGTGTGGCCGGACTGGACAGCTTCTCCTCCGGCTCGGTCAGCGTCGGCGACATCGAGCTCGGAGCCCTGACGGACCGGCAGCTCACCAGACTCCGCCGGGACAGGGTCGGCTTCATCTTCCAGGCGTTCAACCTGCTGCCGACCCTCACGGCGCTGGAGAACATCACCCTCCCGATGGACATCGCCGGCCGGGCGCCGGACAAGGAGTGGCTGGACACCGTCATAGGGATGGTCGGCCTGTCGGACCGGCTCATGCACCGCCCCGCCCAGCTCTCGGGCGGCCAGCAGCAGCGTGTCGCCGTCGCCCGCGCGCTCGCGTCCAAGCCGGACATCGTCTTCGGGGACGAGCCGACCGGAAACCTGGACTCGCGCGCGGGCGCGGAGGTCCTGGGGTTCCTGCGCGACTCCGTACGGACGCTGGGCCAGACCGTCGTCATGGTGACCCACGACCCGGTCGCCGCGTCCTACGCGGACCGAGCCGTCTTCCTCGCGGACGGGCAGATCGTCGACGAGATGCACGAACCCACCGCGGACGGGGTCCTCGAACTCATGAAGTCCTTCGACACCCCCAGATTCCGTACGAGCTGAGCCGGACCGCACCGAGTCGAACCGACCGCCCCGCCCCCCCACCTCACCAGGACAGACACCACCATGTTCCGCACAGCCCTGCGCAACGTCCTCGCGCACAAGGCCAGACTGCTGATGACCCTGCTAGCCGTCATGCTCGGCGTCGCGTTCGTCTCCGGCACCCTGATCTTCAACGACACCCTCAGCGGCGCCTACCGAGACCAGGCGGCCAGGAACTACGCCCACGTCGACGTCGAGGTCCGCTCCTACAGCCAGTCAGAGAAGGCCCCCGGCCTCAGCGGGCAGCAACTGGACGAGATCGCCCGCCTCGACGGGGTCGCCGGAGCTGCCGGGCGGGTCGGCGGGGCCGCCGACGTCGCGGACAAGAACGGCGGACTCATCGGCGGTGGCTCGTCCGGCATGGGCGCCAACTTCGCGCCCGGGAAGGACGGCAAGGACCCGCGCTACGCGTTCACCGACGGCAGCGGCCCCACCGAGGCCGGGCAGGTCGCGCTCGACAAGGACACCGCCGACAAGGGCGGCTACCACGTCGGCGACACCGTGCGCGTCGCCCTCAAAGGCCCGGCGAAGCCGTACAAGCTCTCCGGCATCTTCACCACCGACGACACCGGGGTGGCCCTGGGCGACAGCCTGACCCTGTTCGACACGCCGGTCGCCCAGCGCCTCTTCCTCCAGCCCGGGTTCTACGAGTACGCCACCGTCACCGCCGACGCGGGCACGTCGAACACCGAACTCGCCACCGCCCTGAAGAAGCTCCTTCCGGACGACACGGACGTCAAGACGGGACAGCAACTCGCCGACGAGAGGGCCAAGGGAGGC
Organism: Streptomyces niveiscabiei; assembly: GCF_001419795.1. Taxonomy (GTDB): domain Bacteria; phylum Actinomycetota; class Actinomycetes; order Streptomycetales; family Streptomycetaceae; genus Streptomyces; species Streptomyces niveiscabiei. The sequence continues at coordinate 4,611 of NZ_LIRL01000380.1, read as the reverse complement.
GCGAGCGACGCGTCGACACTCAGCGCGATCCTGCTCGCCTTCGCCGCCGTCGCGCTCTTCGTCAGCGTCTTCCTGATCGCCAACACCTTCACCATGCTGGCCGCCCAGCGCACCCGCGAACTCGCCCTGCTGCGCGCGGTCGGCGCCTCCCGCAGGCAGGTCACCCGATCCGTCCTGACCGAAGCGATGGTGGTCGGCGCCGTCGGCGCCGCCGCAGGACTCGGACTCGGTGCCGCCATGGCCGCCGCGGCGCGGTCCACGGTCGGTGTCTTCGGCACGAAGAACCCGGACGGGCCGCTGGTCGTCACATCGACGACCGTCCTGGTCGCGGCCGTCGTCGGGGTCCTGGTCACCATGGTGGCGGCCTGGCTGCCGGCCCGCCGCGCCGCGAAGATCCCACCGGTCGCGGCGATCGGCAGCGCACACCTGCCCGCCACCACCAGGTCCCTGCTGATACGGAACCTGCTCGGCGGCGTCATCACGCTGCTCGGCGCTGCGGCCGTCGTCGTCGGCGCCGGGGCCGGCGGCTCCGAGGGCAGGGCGCTCGTCGGGTCCGGCGCCTTCCTCGCCGTAACCGGCGTCCTCGTGCTGATCCCGTTGCTGTCCCGGCCCGTGATCGCGGTCGTCCAGCCGTTGCTGCGGCGCGTCTTCGGGGTCTCCGGCAAGCTCGCCGGCCAGAACGCCGTACGCAGCCCGCGCCGCACCGGTGCCACCGCCTCCGCGCTGGCCATCGGCCTCACCCTGGTCAGCGCGCTGACCGTGCTCGCCACGACCCTCGGCCAGTCCACGGACAGGATGACGACGGACATCGTCAAGGCGGACTACATGGTCAGGGACAGCGGCGCGGACCTGGACGCCTCGGCGGTCGCCGCACTGCGCAAGGCGCCCGGCGTCACGACGGTGTCGCAGGAACAGCAGTCCTGGATGCAACTCGACGGCGTCCAGGAGGATGTCTCCGCCGTCACCCCGGCGGACTTCGACAAGACCCTCCGCCTCCCGGTCCTCTCGGGCTCGCAGGACACGCTCGCGAAGGGGCAGGTCGCCGTCTCCGACGACGAGGCGCGGGCGCACGGCTGGAAAGTGGGGGACACCCTGCCGGCCGTGTACGGGGACTCCGACAAGAGCCGCAAGCTGACCGTCGGCGCCGTCTTCGAGTCCAACGAAGTCGTCCTGCCGGTCGTCGTCTCCGCGGACGTGATCGATCCGAACGCCACCTCCACGACCTTCTCGAAGGCCTACCTCAAGACCGACGGCAGCACGAAGCAGAAGGCACTCACCGACGTCCTCGCCGGGCGCCCGGGGATCGAGGTCCATGACCGGCAGGCCATCCTCGACGAGTTCAGCGGAGCCTTCGACACCGTGCTGAACGTGCTGTACGCACTGCTGGCGATCTCCCTCGTCATCGCCGTGCTCGGGGTCGTGAACACCCTCGCGATGTCAGTCTTCGAACGGCAACGGGAGGTCGGCATGCTGCGCGCCGTCGGACTCGACCGGCAGGGCGTGACCCGGATGATCCAACTCGAGGCCGTGGTCATCTCCCTCTTCGGCGCGGCGACCGGAATCGCGGTCGGAGCCTTCCTGGGCTGGGCCGTCTGCGAGGTCACCAAGGCCGAGATACCGGGCTACACATTCGCGCTCCCATGGAACCGCTTCGGCCTCTTCCTACTGCTGGCAGCCCTGATCGGCCTCCTGGCCGCCCTGTGGCCCGCCCGCAGCGCAGCCCGGCTGAACATGCTCACAGCCATCAAGTCCGAGTAGGGCGAGCGAGTCACCGCACGGCCGTAGGCACTTAGTGTCGACGGCCGTACGGCCGCGCGGCGAGGAGAAGCCGGGGCCGCATGGCGACGTTCAGCGGGCTTTTCCGCCCCGATGACGTGGGCGCGCAGCGCGGTAGACATCGTCCTGTGTGGTGTCGGGCGGGCCCCAGCCCTCTGAGCCGACGCACAGGCACCGCTCCGTGATCCTCTCCGGCGACGCGGTGGTGGCCGGTGGATCGTGCGGCTGAGCGGACTTGGCGCCTCGCTCGCTCAGGGGGTACCCCTCGCGCTGTCCGCCGCGAGGGAGCCGGACTCCGACGAGACGGGTCGGGCCGGCCTCGTCGTACATCGGTACGTCGTGTTCCTCGTCGGACCACCGGGGCGGGGCATCCCTCTGGGCGAGTACCTCGGCCCGCGCCCGGCGACGCTGGTGGTCCTCGCAGCTGCGGCGGTCGAGCCCCGGCTCCTCGCCGAGGCAGCCCGGCGGGAGAGCTGGCGGGCCGCCTCCGGCGTAGTCGTCGAACTCCTGGTCGTGCGCCCAGAGGGGCCGCAGTCGCGGAGACTGCGGGCTCTAGGAGCGCTGCGCGGGCGCCGAGGAAAGGGCCTCATGCACGAAGGCCCGTACCCTCCGGCGGCATTGCCGGCCCTCCGCTGAGGGGACCTGGAGGAAACCGTGGATCGTGCCGGGCCACTCGTCGAGGACGACCGGGACGTCGTCGGCGCGCAGCCGCGCCGCCAGCCGTCGGGAGTCGTCGAGCAACAGGTCGTGTCGGCCCACCGGAACGTAGGCGGGCGGGAGGCCACGGAACGAACCGAACAACGGAGACAGCTCAGGATCGCGGAGATCACGCCCGTCGGCGTACCAGGCGGCTGCCTCCAGCAACTGCGAGCGGGTGAGCAGGTCGCGTCCGATGTTCGCCGTGCTGCTCGCGCCGCTGAGCGACAGGTCGGCCCAGGGGAAGACCGGCACGACGGCGGCGGGCATCGGCAGACCCTCGTCCCGCGCTTGTTGCAGGAGGGCCAGTGCCAGGCCGCCGCCGGCGGACTCGCCCATGACCACCAGCCGGTCGGCGCCGGGGGCGCGGACCAGCTCGCGGTAGACGGCGAGCGCGTCGTCGACCGCTGCGGGGTACGGGTGTTCGGGTGCGAGCCGGTACTCGACGCTGACCAGGTCGGGACCGTTGCCGGCGGAGAGGTGGGCGGCGGTGACGACGTCCCTGGCGCGGCCGGCCATATAGGCCCCGCCGTGCAGGTAGAGGACGGTGCCGTGGGCGCGCACCCCGGATGACGCGCGGACCACCGGGACGCCCGCGATCACCTCCTCGGTCAGGCGCACGCCCCGGGGGCCGCGAGCCAGCGACGTGAGCCGCCGCAGCAGCCGGCGATCTGCGGCCACGTCGGCAGGTGTGCCCTCCTTGCGGCGTCCCCGTCGGCCGAGTGCCGAGCTGAGGAACCGCATGGTGAGACTGGGACGCTGGGCGGCGAGCGCAGCGGGGGTGATAGTGGGTGGGGGCACGCAAGCTCCTTGAGGAGAGAGGACTTCCGTGAGGATCCGGGCAGCGATCGGCCGGACCGCCGTTCCGTCTCCCTGTCCGGTCGCTGTTCCGTTCTCGGGCCGCCACGGTGGGCCGTCCCACGAGCGGGGGAGGGGCTCGCCGTGCCACAGCCGGATCTCCGGCGGTTCCGCAGCGTGCCGCTACTAAAGCGCGTTAGTGGAGCGGGCGCAAGTGTGCCGCAGGGCCAGCTCCGAGGGCGCAGAGGTCAGACCGAGCTGCGCTCGATCACCCGGGCGACCTCGGGCCCGACCGGCAGGGGGCGGTCCTCCAGCAGACTGGTGACGGCCTCGACGAGGTGGCGCGCCGTGTCCCGCATGTCCACCGCGACCATGGTCAACGGCGGCGACGCGAGCCGCGCGGCCGGGGAATCGACGGCGCCGATCACCGCCAGGTCCGACGGCGCGGTCAGCCCGAGCTCGCGCAGACCCGCGAGGACGGCCAAGGCGGCCACGGCGTCGTGGGCGCACACGCCGGTGACTGCCGGGGTCAGCTCGCGCCACGCCGCGACGGCGTCGACGGCGGCCGAGGCTCCCGCCTCATCGCTGGGCGTGGCCAGTGCGACCGGGGCCGGTACGCCGTACTCGGCACAGGCCCGCCGCAGCGCTGCGAGGCGCCGCTCGCCCGCCTCGGCCAGGCGTTCGTCGTGCGGACGGGCGTAGCCGAGCCGACGGTGCCCCGCCCTGAGCAGCCGCTCGACCTGGAGCCGGGCGATGCTGTCCTCCCGGGGCCCCCAGATCCACTGCGCGACGGGATCGGACTCGGCGGTGAGGGACACGACGGCGCGCACTCCGTTGCGTCGCATCGCGGCGACGGCACTGTCCGGCAGGTCCCACGCGAGAACGGCCACGGGCGTGATGGCGTTCCACACGTCGTCGGCGGGCCTGCGGGACCACGGGTGGATCACCGCCGTGAGCCCGGCCGCCGCGAACTCCGCCGACAGGAACTCGGCCAGGGCACCGAGGTCGGTCAGCGGCAGCTGCGGGGGCTGATGCAGGAGCACGACGTCGCTACGGCCGCGGCTGAGGGTCCGGGCCTCCGCCGAGGGGGCGTACCGCAGCCTCGCGGCGGCTTCGAGGACGCGCTGCCGCGTCGACTCGGAGATCGTCTGCCCCTTGGTGCCGTTGAGCACGAAGCTGACGGTGGCCCTGGAGACGCCCGCCTCCCGCGCGACGTCGGCGCTGGTGACCCGGCCCCCCGGCCGGGCAGCGGCCTGACCCGCCATCCGAACTCCTTCCGCTCTTGTGGGTGTACCACGCCCGATGTACTGTACCGGCCACGTTACTAACGCGCGTTAGTAA
>NZ_LIRL01000038.1 GCF_001419795.1 Streptomyces niveiscabiei | reverse complement strand
CGCCGATGCCCCGCAGCGCGGTGAGTGCGAGGTCGGCGTTGGCGGCGGCCTGCGCGGGGCGGCAGGCGGCGAGGTCGACCTCGGCGAGCCGGAAGAGCGTCATGCCCTCCCACAGCCGCTGCCGGCTGTCGCGGAAGACGTCGAGCGCGTCCCGCAGGATCTCCGCGGCCGTGGTGAGCAGCCCGCTCTCGGTGAGCGCGAGCCCCAGCGCGTACCGCCCGTTGGCGCCGCGCAGGGCGTTGCCGGTCCGGTCGTAGATGCCGATGCCCCGGTGCGCGAGCGTCACCGCGCTCTCCACCCGCCCGGTCGCGAGGTGGATGCGGGAGAGGTTGCACAGGACGCTCGCCTCACCGGCCCTGTTCCCGTTGGCACGGAAGTTGTCGAACGCGACCGTCAGATGCCGCTCGCCCTCCTCGTGCCGCCCCTGGTAAAGGGCGATGATTCCCCGGGTGTTGGGCGCCCAGCAGCGCGGTACGGGGTCGTCGGCGTCCTCGGTGACCCGCAGCGCCTCGACGGCCGCCGCGTCGGCCCGGTCGAAGCGCCCGGCGACGAGGTGGACGTCCGTGAGGGTGATCAGCGCCCGCCCGAGCGCGTGCGGGTCGCCGGCCGAACGGGCCTGTTGGAGCGCCTCGTTGGCGGCAACCTCGTACTCGCGCGCGTTGGCCCCGGACTCGGCGAGGTCCTTGGCGACCCACAACAGGTCGACGGCGCGGCGCAGTCGGCCGTCCCCGATGGACTGCCGTACGCAGGACAGCAGCGCGCCCGCCTCGGCGTACAGCCAGTCCTGCGCGTCGTGCCGGTCCTCGAAGTGCAGCCCGGGGTAGGCGGTTTCCTCCAGCTGCTCCACGAGCCGGTCGCCGGGCCGCTCGATCGCGTACACCCCGGCGGCCGTCGCGAGGTAGAAGTCGAGGAGCCGGGTGAGCGCCGACTCCCGTTCGGAGGAGGGGAGTTCGTCACGTTCCGCGCATGCGCGCGCATAGAGCCGGACCAGGTCGTGGAAGCGGTAGCGGCCGGGCGCCGCCGACTCCAGCAACGACGTGTCGACGAGGGACTCCAGCAGGTCCTCGGTGTCGTCCTGCGCCAGGTTCAGGACGGCGGCTGCGGCGGCCAGGGAGATGTCCGGCCCGTCGGCGAGGCCGAGGAGGCGGAAGGCGCGGGCCTGTGCGGGCTCCAACTGCCCGTAGCCCAGCTCGAATGTCGCCTTCACGGCAAGGTCCCCGGCCTGGAGCTCGTCCAACCTCCGTCTCTCGTCGGCGAGTTTGGCCGCGAGGACCGACACCGTCCAGGTGCGCCGGGCGGCGAGACGCGAGGCGGCGATGCGGATCGCGAGCGGCAGGAAGCCGCACGCGGCGACGACGTCGAGCGCCGACTCCCGTTCGGACGCGACGCGTTCGGCGCCGACGATGCGCGTGAAGAGCGCGAGCGCCTCGTGCGGCGCCATCACGTCGAGGTCGACGAGGTGCGCGCCCGCGACGTCCACCATCCGCGTGCGGGAGGTGACGAGGGCCGCGCAGCCGGCCGTACCGGGCAGCAACGGCCGTACCTGGGCGGCGTCCCGCGCGTTGTCGAGGAGGACCAGGACGCGGCGGCCGTCGAGCAGCGAGCGGAACAGCGCCGAGCGCTCCTGGAGCGAGTCGGGGATCGCGGGGTCGGCGGTGCCGAGGGCGCGCAGGAACGCGCCAAGCGCGGCCTGGGGTTCGACGGGACGAGGGCTCGCGCCCTGGAGGTCGACGTACAACTGCCCGTCGGGGAAGGCTGATCGGGCCTGGTGGGCGACGTGCACAGCGAGCGTCGTCTTGCCGACGCCGCCGATCCCGGCGACCGCGGAGAGCGCCATCACCCGGTTCTCGTCGCCGCTCTCCGCGACGAGCGCCTCGACCAGTTCCCGGGCGAGAGTCTCCCGGCCGGTGAAATCCGGTACCGATGCAGGGAGTTGAGCGGGCAGAATACGGACGACGGGGGCTTCGGCGGCCGGCGCCTCGGGTTCGGCGAGCGCGGGGTCGGCGCGCAGGATGCGTTCCTGGAGCTCGCGCAGGCCGGGGCGGGGGTCGACGCCGAGTTCCTCCGCGAGCAGGCGGCGGGTGTCGGCGTACACGGCAAGTGCCTCCGCCTGGCGGCCACTTCGGTACAGGGCGAGCATGAGCAGCTCGCGCAGGCGTTCCCTGAGCGGGTGTTCGGCGGTGAGGGAGGTCAACTCCGGGACGGCTTCGGCATGTCGGCCGAGTTCGAGGTCCAGGTCGAGCCGGTTCTCGATGAGTTGGAGGCGCAGTTCCTCCAACCGGACGCGCTGGGACTCCGCGTAGGGCCCGGGTACGCCCGCGAGCGTCTCGCCCTCCCACAGGCCGAGCGCGTGGTCGAGGCGGTCCCGCGCGGCGCGTACGTCGCCCGCCGCCCAGGCTTTCTCCGCCTCCTCGGACAGGGTCCGCGCCGCCGTGAGGTCGAACGCGACCGTGCCGCCGGGGTCCCGCAGCGCGTATCCCCCGGCGTCGCTGACCAGCATCCGCGAGGTCAGGACCTTCCGCAGCCGCGACACGTACGTCCGCAGCGCGGCCAGCGCCTGGGAGGGCGGGTCCTCGCCCCACACCGCGTCGATCAGCTCGGCGGCGGTCACCGTGCGGCCCTCGCGCAGCAGCAACGTCGCGAGGACGGCGCGCTGTTGGGGTGACCCGGTGGGCAGCGGGACGTCGTCCCGCCAGGCCCGTACCGGTCCGAGCACACCGAACCTCAGTCCCGCCACGTCCTCGTCCCCGACGGGGTCGTGGCGTTCCTGTCTCGGCACGCGCGGTACTCGGTCGTCCATCGAGGTCTCCCTGGGCGCTCCCTGTTGACCTGCCCAGTTTGCCTTGCTGGCACGGGACCCGTCAGCAACGGGAAACACCGAGTACACGACGGCGCACGGGAGTACACAGGTCCCTCACCCACTCTCCACGTCGACGGAGGGTGTGGCGCAACCCGGGGCGATCGTTTTCGGCTATCTCAACGCCCGTTCCGCAGCTGTCCCTTGACCACTTTCCCGCTCGCATTCCGGGGCAACTCGCCCACGAATTCGACGACTCGGGGCACCTTGTAGTTCGCCATCTCCCGCCGCGCCCAGGCGATCAGGTCGTCGCCGGTCGTCACGGAGCCGGTCCGCCGGACGACGTACGCCTTGCCGACCTCTCCGAGGCGGGCGTCCGGTATGCCGACGACGGCGACGTCCGCGACGGCCGGATGCAGTCCCAGGAGTTGCTCTATCTCGGCCGGATAGGCGTTGAAGCCGCCGACGATGAACATGTCCTTGATCCGGTCGGTGATCCGCAGGTTCCCGGCCCCGTCCAGTACCCCTACGTCTCCGGTGCGCAGCCAGCCGTCCGGCGTGAGCGCCTCCCGGGTCGCCGCGTCGTCCCCGTAGTACCCGAGCATGACGTTGAACCCCCGTACCAGCACCTCCCCCGGCTCCCCGGGCGGCAGCGCCCGCCCCGCCGCGTCCACCACCCGGACCTCGGTCCCGGGGATCGCCCGCCCCGACGTCGTCGCGATCACCTCGGGCTCGTCGCCCCTGCGGCACATCGTGACGATGCCGCTCGCCTCGGACAGCCCGTACGCGGTCAGTACGGTCGCCACGCCCAGCTCGTCCCGCAGCCGTTCGACGAGCCGGAGGGGGACGACGGCCGCGCCCGTCACCACCAGCCGCAGCGAGGACAGGTCGTACGACTCCCGCGCGGGGTGGTCCAGGAGCGACTGGTGGAGCGTGGGCGGGCCGGGCAGGACCGTGACGCGCTCCGCCGCGATGTTCGCCAGCGCGGTCGTCACGTCGAACACCGGCTGCGGGATCATCGTCGCGCCCCGCGTCAGGCAGGCGATCACCCCGGCCTTGTAGCCGAACGTGTGGAAGAAGGGGTTCACGATGAGATACCGGTCCCCCTCGCGCAGCCCCGCGAGCTCGCTCCAGGTGTCGTAGCCGCGCAGAGTCTGCTCGTGGGTGATGACCGCGCCCTTGGGGCTACCCGTAGTACCTGAGGTGTAGATGATGTCGGAGGGCGAGGACCCCGTAATACCCGTAGGACCCGTAATACCCGTAGTACCCGTAGTACTCG
>NZ_LIRL01000379.1 GCF_001419795.1 Streptomyces niveiscabiei | reverse complement strand
GGCGACCTAGCCGGCCGCCGAGTGGTCGTCCTCGGCGGCGGCCAGGTCGCCCAACGCCGCCTCCCGGCCCTGCTGGCGGCAGGCGCGGACATCGTCCTGATCTCCCCGCACGCAACCCCGTCGGTAGAGGCGATGGCAACGGCGGGAGAACTGACCTGGGAGCAGCGAACGTACGAGCCCGGCGACCTGGCGACGGCCTGGTACGCCTTGATCGCGACGGACGACGAGGACGCCAACACCGCAGCCTCAGCGGAAGCGGAAGCGCACCGCGTCTGGTGCGTACGCTCGGACGACGCGGACATGGCAACAGCCTGGACCCCGGCGACAGGCACCAGCGAGGGCGTGACGATCGCGGTCCTGACGACGGACGCGAAGAACCGGGACCCCCGCCACACGGCAAGGATCAGGGACGCGGTCCTCGCGGGCCTGCGCGACGGCACCCTGGTGGCCCCCCACCACCGCACCCGCACCCCCGGCGTCTCCCTGGTCGGCGGCGGCCCGGGCGACCCGGACCTGATCACGGTCCGGGGCCGCCGCCTCCTCGCGGAGGCGGACGTGGTGATCACCGACCACCTCGGCCCCAGGGACCTCCTCGCGGAACTCCCCCCGCACGTGGAGGTGATCGACGCGGCGAAACTCCCGTACGGCCGTTACATGGCCCAGGAGGCCATCAACAACGCCCTGATCGAACACGCGAGGGCGGGCAAGTCGGTCGTACGCCTGAAGGGCGGCGACCCGTACGTGTACGGCCGGGGCATGGAGGAGGTCCAGGCCCTCGCCGCGGCCGGCATCCCCTGCACGGTCGTCCCCGGCATCTCCAGCTCGATCTCGGTCCCGGGCGCGGTCGGCATCCCGGTCACCCACCGGGGCGTGGCCCAGGAGTTCACGGTGGTCAGCGGCCACGTCGCCCCCGACGACGAACGCTCGAAGGTCGACTGGCCGTCCCTCGCGAAGCTGACCGGCACGCTGGTCGTCCTCATGGGCGTCACGAAGATCGACCGGATCGCCGAGACCCTGATCGCCCACGGCAAGTCCCCCGACACCCCGGTGGCCCTGGTCCAGGAGGGGACGACGGCGGCTCAGCGCAGGGTCGACGCGACGCTCGCGACGGTCGGCGAGACGGTCCGTACGCAGGACGTGAAGTCCCCGGCGGTGATCGTCATCGGCGAGGTCGTCACCGTAGGCCCCGACACCGTGGCGTAACCCCGGGTAACACAACCCGTCCCGAGCCGTTGGCACCGCACCCAGGACAAGGCAGTATCACTTCTGTGGCCGATCTCATCACCGTCGACGACCCCGACGACCCCCGCCTGAGCGACTACACGGGCCTGACCGACGTAGAACTCCGCCGCAGACGCGAACCGGCCGAGGGCCTCTTCATCGCCGAGGGCGAGAAGGTCATCCGCCGGGCGAAGGAGGCGGGCTACGAAATGCGCTCGATGCTCCTGTCCGCCAAGTGGATCGACGTCATGAGAGACGTCATCGACGAACTCCCGGCCCCCGTCTACGCGGTCACCCCGGAGCTGGCGGAACGGGTGACGGGCTACCACGTCCACCGAGGCGCCCTGGCATCGATGCAACGCAAGCCCCTGCCGACGGCGGAGGAACTCCTCCGCGAGGCCCGCCGGGTAGTGATCATGGAATCGGTGAACGACCACACCAACATCGGCGCGATCTTCCGCTCGGCGGCGGCCCTGGGAATGGACGCGGTCCTCCTCTCCCCGGACTGCGCCGACCCCCTCTACCGCCGCAGCGTGAAGGTCTCGATGGGCGCGGTCTTCTCCGTCCCCTACGCCCGCCTCGACACCTGGCCCAAGGGCCTGGACTCGGTACGGGAAGCAGGCTTCAACCTCCTGGCCCTGACCCCGGACGAAAAAGCCCGCTCCCTGGACGAGGCGGCCCCCCACAAGATGGACAGAGTGGCCCTGATGCTGGGAGCGGAAGGAGACGGCCTCTCGACCCAGGCCCTGATGGCAGCGGACGAATGGGTACGCATCCCGATGTCACACGGAGTGGACTCTTTGAACGTAGGAGCAGCGGCGGCGGTAGCGTTCTACGCGGTAGCAACGGGCCGCCCGGAAAACTAACGCCCTCCGGGGACCGCCGCAGGGGCGGTTCCCCCAAACGCTGCACGGGCGGGTTTCCTCGGAACGCTGCACGGGCGGTTTCCTCGAAACGCCGCGATGACCAACGCCCTCAAGGGGCGCGGGGCTGTATCTGATATGCGGCTACCGCCGCGTGGGCGCGACCAGCCAC